>JBKJZS010000616.1:0-2388 GCA_046714915.1 Polaromonas sp.
CCGGGCCGCAGGCGCAGCGCCCCCTCGGGGGGCAGCGCAGTACGCGAAGCGACAAGCGTGGGGGCACATATCTTCCGGCAGGACGTGCAGTCCATGCACGCCTACGCGATCCAGGACTCGGCCGGCATGCTCAAGCTCGACGCGATGGAAAACCCGCACCACCTGCCGGCTGCCTTGCAGGCCCACCTGGGTCAGCGCCTGGGCGCGCTGGCGCTGAACCGCTACCCCGATGGCCGCGTTAACGACCTGCGCCGCGCGCTGGCGGCCCATGCGCAAATGCCCGCCGGTTTCGACATGATGCTGGGCAATGGCTCGGACGAGCTGATTACGCTGCTGGCGCTGGACTGCGATGTACCCGGCGCATCCATCCTCGCGCCCTTGCCCGGTTTTGTGATGTACGGCATGAGCGCGCAACTGCAGGGCCTGAAGTTCATCGGGGTGCCGCTGACGGCGGACTTTGAGCTGGACGAGGCCGCCATGCTGGCGGCGATGGCCCAGCATCAGCCGTCCCTTATTTACATCGCGTACCCGAACAACCCGACCGCCAATCTGTGGGACGACGCGGTGATCGAGAAGATCGTCCAGGCGGCGCCGGGCCTGGTCGTCATCGACGAGGCCTACCAGCCTTTTTCCAGCAAAAGCTATATCGACCGCATTGAAAACCACAGCCATGTGCTCTTGATGCGTACGCTCAGCAAGTTCGGGCTGGCCGGCGTGCGCATTGGTTACATGATGGGCCCGAAAGCACTGATTGCCGAGATCGACAAAGTGCGCCCGCCCTACAACATCAGCGTGCTCAATTACGAGTGCGCGCTGTTTGCACTCGAGCATGCCGAGGTGTTTGCAGCGCAAGCCATCGAACTGCGGGCACAGCGCGCTATCATTTTTGAATCATTGTCAGCCATCCCGGGCGTCAAAGCCTGGAAAAGCGAGGCCAACATGATCCTGCTGCGGGTGCCGGATGCCCAGAAAACCTTTGAGGGCATGAAGGCGCGCAAGGTCCTGCTCAAAAACGTTTCTAAAATGCATCCATTGCTTGCCAATTGTTTGCGCGTCACTGTCGGCACCGCCGACGAGAACCTGCAGATGCTGGCAGCGCTTAAAGAATCACTATGACCATCCCCACCAGCGCCCCTTTGGCGCCCCGCATCGCTGAAGTCTCGCGCAACACGGCCGAGACCCAAATCACCGTCAAGCTCAATATTGACGGCAGCGGCCAGTCGCGCCTGGCCACCGGCATCGGCTTTTTCGACCACATGCTGGACCAGATTGCACGGCATGGCCTGATCGATCTGGATATCCAGGCCGCCGGCGACCTGCATATTGATGGCCATCACACGGTGGAAGACGTGGGCATCACCTTCGGGCAGGCTGTGGCCAAAGCCGTCGGCGACAAAAAAGGGCTGCGCCGCTATGGCCACGCCTATGTGCCACTGGATGAAGCGCTGTCGCGCGTGGTGGTTGACTTCTCGGGTCGGCCCGGACTGGTGATGAACGTGCCCTTCAAGAGCGGCATGATAGGCGGTTTCGACGCGCAGCTGGCGCACGAGTTTTTCCAGGGCTTTGCGAACCACGCTTTCGTGACCCTGCACATCGACAACCTGCGCGGCGAAAACGCGCACCACCAGGCAGAAACCGTGTTCAAGGCCTTTGCCCGGGCCCTGCGCATGGCGCTGGAAATCGATCCCCGTGCTGCCAGCGTGATTCCTTCGACCAAAGGCTCGTTGTAGATTTTGCGGCCTCGGTCTCGTCCAATTTTATTGATGTTTTTGGCATTTAACCCATACGGCACGTGCGCAAACAGCTATAACTTTCATAGCAATTTTCATTCTGATGGCAAAGCTTAAAAAAGTTGCGGTGGTGGATTACGGCATGGGTAATTTGCGTTCGGTGTCGCAGGCAGTCCAGCATGTGGCGGCGGACAGCGGCTTTGAGGTGGTGGTGACCTCCAGCGCACAAGCGGTGCTGGACGCAGACCGCATTGTGCTGCCCGGACAGGGCGCGATTGCCGACTGCATGCGTGAACTGGCCGAGTCCGGCATGCTGGAGGCGGTGTTGCACGCCGCTGCGCACAAACCGCTGTTTGGCGTCTGCGTGGGCATGCAGATGCTGCTAACCCACAGCGAGGAAGGCCAGCCCGGCGACGGCGGCGCCGGCACGGCAGGGCTGAACCTGATCCCCGGTGAAGTGCTCAAGTTTGATCTGGCCGGACGCATCCAGCCCGACGGCAGCCGCTACAAAGTGCCGCAAATGGGCTGGAACCAGGTGATCCAGTCGGCTCCGCCACATCCTGTGTGGGCGGGCGTGCCCGATGCCGCGTACTTTTATTTCGTGCACAGCTTTTACGCTCGGCCGTCGGATGCGCGCCACACTGCAGGCGTTGCCGAC
>JBKJZS010000617.1:0-2998 GCA_046714915.1 Polaromonas sp.
CGCACCGTGGCGCGCCGCGCCGAGCGGGCGGTGGTGGCGCTGGACAAGGCCGAAACCCTGAAAGATGCACCGCGCCTGTACCTCAACCGCCTGAGCGACCTGCTGTTCGTGCTGTCGCGCGTGCTCAATCGCCATCGAACCGACGGCACGGTGGGCGACGACGTTTACTGGAAGAGCGAGCGGATGGCGAAGGCGGCCTCGGAAGAGTGAGTTGGGAGTGCGTAGAGTGACGCCATGAAAGATGGCGGACAGACCCGTCGAGCGCCCTATGACGCCGGCGCTGTCCGTATTTTTTAGTCCGGTTTCCGGGAGATTCAAGGTCGGGCAGGATTCGACGCACCGGGCACCTATGTCCAACACCTAAGGGAATAAGCATGTTTGATCTGCAAGGCAAAGTCGCCCTCGTGACGGGGGGCAACGGCGGCATCGGTTTGGCGATGGCTGAGGGACTGGCAGACGCTGGCGCCCGCATCGCGGTGGTCGGGCGTAACCCGGACAAGCTACTGGCGGCCGTGACCAGCCTCTGCCAACGCGGGCGCAAAGCCAAAGCCTACGAGGTGGATGTCTGCGATGAGGCTGCGGTATCCGCCCTGATGACGCAGGTGGTGGATGATTTTGGCCGCCTGGATATTCTGGTCAACAACGCGGGCACCAACATCCGCAAGCCAGTGCAAGACCTGACATTGAGCGAGTGGCATGCGGTGTTGGACACCAATCTCACAAGCGCCTTCCTGTGCAGCCGCGCGGCCTACCCGCACCTCAAGCGGCAGGGCGGCAAGGTGATCAACATCGGTTCCATGACTTCAATTTTTGGGGCCTCATTTGCGCCAGCATACAGCGCGAGCAAGGGCGGCATCGTGCAACTGACGCGCGCACTGGCAACGGCATGGGCGACGGACAACATTCAGGCCAATGCCATCCTGCCGGGCTGGATAGATACCGAACTGACGCAAAAAGCCCGCGTCGAGGTGAATGGCCTGCATGACCGCATCGTCGCCCGTACCCCGGCCGGCCGCTGGGGAACGCCCCGGGATTTGGCCGGCATTGCGGTTTTCCTGTCCAGCGCTGCCTCGGATTTCGTCACCGGCACGGCGATCCCGGTGGATGGGGGGTATTCGGTGCAGGCGTAAGACCCCGATCAGGCACGCCTTTGGTGGTTCTCTTTGGCAACGTTATCAAGTGCCCGGCAGCTCGAACGTCACCTTGCTCTGCGCAACAATCATTTAACAGATCAACTGCAAGTTGGATGCCTGGCAAGGTTCATTTTTCCGGCTGGGACGGGCGCCGTGCCGCTTGCGTACGCATGGCTGTCGCGCTGCCCAATGCGGTACTGCCTCCTTACCTGCGCCGCCAGAGCGACTGCAGTTTGTTATTGCGTGTGCGCAACTAACTGTTGGCGAAGCGATGGTACGGTGGACGATGACGGGTGTTGGAGGTGCGAGTGGATGGCTCCAGCGGCCTCGCATGAGTGATCTGGGCTTGAATAGAGTGACGCGACGCGATCATAGATAGCGGACAGACCCGCCGGACCGAACAAAGACTCAGGCGGCGTTAGAACTCTTTCAGTCCCGTTCCCGAGAGGATGACTTCGGCCGCACTGTTGATATCCATCGCCAGCGCTGCTTTGGCTGCAGCACCGTCACCCGCGCGCAAGGCATCCAATAGTGCTCGGTGCGCCTTGACCGAGGGGAGATCCGACCGTCGACGTGAAGCGCTATTGCGCAAGTCCAGGTTGAGTACCGGTCCTATCCGGAGCCACAAACCCTCAATCAGGCTGCTCAACGCCGGCATTTGTGCGGCGGCGTAGGCGGTGAAGTGGAATTGCTTGTTGATTTGAATGATCTTATTGGCGTCAGGTTTGCCCAGAGCAATTTCCCTGCAGAAAGCCTGCTCCAGCCCGGCGAGCGTGGTTAACCGCTCTGCAGTGATCCGTTCTGCCGCCGTTTCAACCGCAAGTCCTTCGACAACCAGCCGGATGACAACGAGCTCTTGAAACCGGGACCGCGTCAGAACGGGGACGCGCACGGATTTGTTGGGCAGGATTTCAAGCGCATCGTCAGCCGCCAGCCTGCTGATGGCTTCACGTACCGGCATGGCGCTGGTGCCCAGCGCCGCCGCCATCCCTGCCAGCGTCAGGCGTTCACCAGGCTGCAACTGCCCCGAAATGATCAACTCCCGAAGATCCTGATAGACCTTGGCCGACAGGGTTTGATGGACGATGGGTTGCATCTTTTCCATTGAGCTCACGGGTATCGCTTCTTTCTCCAAAATCATGTGATCCGTGTGATTGCTCCAAATGCTTTCTTGAAAAGCCATCGACCTGCTGCTGTTCAATTTCTAGGGGTTTTCCCGCGCGACAGGGGCTAATTCAATGCAATGGCTTGATTTCAAATCTTAGGTTAAATATATTTGATCACATCCAGTTTCTGTCGTGATAGGTCCTGAAAAGTTATTTTTAATGGCCGCGCGATGTTGAAGTGGACTGGGCCCAGCACTGGATTTAATCCAGGATGGCGCTCAAAACCCTGGGCCGGGATAAGTCGGCGCTCAGATTTTGACTAGGTCGCCGCATCATGATGATGACGGTGAAAAAAAGGAAATAAGACCATGACGATAAGCATCAAGGATCAGAGCGCCGCGACGGACGCCCTGTCGCAACTGGACTCGGAGACGAATTCAGCCGGTCAGATTATTTCGGCCACGCGCCGCAAGCTGGTCACCGGTTCGGCAGCGCTCGCGGGAATGGCAAGTCTGACTGGCCTGGGCTTTCCCGCCATCGTGCAGGCCCAATCCGACAAAATAAAAATCGGCCATTTGACGCCACGCACCGGCTTCCTTGGCGTGCTGGGTGAATATGCGGTCATGGCCGTGACGCTGGCGGCGGAAGAGGTCAACAAGGCCGGCGGCGTAATGGGTCGTCAGATCGAGTTGATTGCGGAGGACTCCGTCAATCCGGCCACCGCATCGTCAAGGGCGCAGCGCTTGTTCGAGCGGGAGA
>JBKJZS010000618.1:0-1885 GCA_046714915.1 Polaromonas sp.
TCGGTGGCAGGGAGCTTGCGCGGTGTGAGAAAACCTGGGAGCCACATCCCCTTCAAGCAGGGGCCGCGGAACCGGCTTCGCCGGGCCGCAGGCGCAGCGGCCCCCTCGGGGGGCAGGGCGCTACACGCAGTGAGCAACCGTGGGGGCCACATCAGCCGGGGATTTTCTCAAGACAGTAGCCCAGCCCGCGCACCGTCGCAATGCGGATCGGGCCTTTCTCGATTTTTTTGCGCAGCCGATGGATATAGACATCGATCGCGATGTTGCTGACTTCCTCGCCCCATTCGCACAGGCGTTCTACCAGTTGGTCCTTGCTGACGAGGCGGCCGGCGCGCTGCAACAGCACTTCGAGCAGGCCGAGTTCGCGGGCAGACAGTTCCACCATCTGGCCGTCAATCGTGGCCACGCGCCCGGCCTGGTCGTACACCAGCGGGCCATGCTTGATGGTGCTGCTGGCGCCGCCCATGCCGCGGCGGATCAGCGCACGCACACGCGCTTCGAGCTCCTGCAGTGAAAACGGCTTGGCCATGTAGTCGTCGGCGCCGTAGTCCAGGCCCTTGACGCGCTCCTCGACGCTGTCGGCGGCAGTCAAAATCAACACCGGCATGGCCGAGCCGCGCGCGCGCAGGCGCTTGAGCACCTCCAGACCATGCATGCGCGGCAGGCCCAAGTCCAGGATCAGCAGGTCGAACTCGGTGTTGGTCATCAGGGCGGCGTCGGCTTCGGTGCCGCTGGCCACGTGGTCGGCCGCCGCGCCGGAAGCGCGCAAGGTGCGCAACAAACCATCGGCCAGAACCTGGTCATCTTCTGCAATCAAAATACGCATGCTTGTCTCCTGAGGATGGGCCTCTCTGCGATCCGGACGCCGGACGCAGAATGCGGACTGCGAGACCGAAGGAACGGTGCTTCGACCAGTCTGCAAATTCTAGGCCTTTATTGCGGCTCCATTGCCGTTCCTTCCGGCCAAACGGGGTCGGGCTGGTCAGGCACCGGCATAGGCTTCCAGTCCGAGCGCGACCACGGTGGCTACGTCCGCCCCCACGGCCTGGTGGAATTCGGCTTCTGCCTGCTTGACGGCGCTGCGAAAGGCCTGCAGCCACAGCAAGCCGGACGCGGTAAACACCACGGTGCGGGCGCGTCCGTCGTGGGGATCCGGTACGCGCTTGACCAGCCCCCAAGCCTCGCACTGGTTCACCAGGTCGCCCATCGCCTGCTTGCTCATGCCGGCATTGGCCGCCAGATCGGTCAGGCGCGAACCGCCGACCGCCAGATGCCGGGTGATGTGGATGCGCGCCGCGCCCACCTGCGCGCGCGCGGCGAGGTTGGACAAAGCCAGCGGCACGTCCACGTCACCCGCCATCAGCACCAGCACGCGTTCGTCGAAGCGGCGCAAGGCGTGGCCGAGCAGGCGGCCCAAGTGCGTGAGCCGCCAGTTTTCTTCGTCGGTGGCGGATGGGTCGAGCGTTGAAACAGGGCTGGGGGCCATCCCGGAAATGATAAGCGAATTGATCAGGCAAACTGACTAAAAATAGGGTTTACTTATTTCAACCACGCCCATAAAGTACTGGCTATACGTCCAGCGCTGTGATTAAAAGCAGAGCTTGGCTCCCAAGCAAAAGTTTTACCGCATTGATTTACAAGGAGTTTTTCATGGACCTGCCGAACAAGACCAATCCCGCCCTGAACACCGAAAAAGCCAAAGCCCTGCAAGCCGCGCTGGCCCAGATTGAAAAGCAGTTTGGCAAAGGCACCATCATGAAGCTGGGCGCCGGCGAGGTGATCGAGGACATCCAGGTCGTCTCCACCGGCTCGCTGGGCCTGGACATTGCGCTCGGCGTCGGCGGCCTGCCGCGTGGCCGGGTGGTCGAAATTTACGGCCCCGAGT
>JBKJZS010000619.1:0-18965 GCA_046714915.1 Polaromonas sp.
ATCCTGCAACATGTGCACAGCAACTACGAAATCGATATCTTCGACGCACTGATCAAGGCCGCCTCGCGGGAAACCGGTGAAAAAGACCTGAACAACAAGAGCCTGCGCGTGATTGCCGACCACATCCGCGCCACTGCTTTTCTGGTGAGCGACGGGGTCAATCCATCGAACGAAGGCCGCGGCTACGTGCAGCGGCGTATCATCCGCCGCGCGATTCGCCACGGCTACAAGCTCGATAAGAAAACGCCGTTTTTCCACAGGCTGGTGGCCGACCTGGCCCAGCAGATGGGCGACGCCTACCCCAAGCTCAGGGTCGACGAAAAGCGCATCACCGCGGTGCTCAAGGCCGAGGAAGAGCGTTTTTTCGAAACTCTTGAAATCGGCATGCAGATTCTTGACACGGCGCTGGCTGGTGGCGCCAAGGTGTTGCCGGGCGAGGTGGCCTTCAAGCTGCACGATACCTATGGTTTTCCGCTCGACCTTTCTGCCGACGTCTGCCGCGAGCGGGGCGTCGAGGTGGATGAAGCGGGTTTTAGCGCCGCGATGGACAAGCAAAAAAACCAGGCACGCGCCGCCGGTAAATTCAAGATGGACCGTGCGCTGGAGTACGCCGGCGCCGGCAACGAATTCTTGGGCTATGAGAAGCTCGAAGCCAAGGCCATGATCGTTGCAATTTATGTCGATGGCGTCGCTTCCGCCGCGCTGAAGTCAGGCCAGAACGGCGTCGTGGTTCTCGATTCCACGCCCTTTTATGCCGAGAGCGGCGGCCAGGTCGGCGATGAAGGCACGCTGGTCAGCGCCTCGGCCCGTTTTGAGGTGGACGACACCCAGAAGATCAAGGCTGATGTCTACGGCCACCATGGCACGCTGAAGCAGGGCTCACTCCAGGTCGGCGATGCGGTAAGCGCGCAAGTCAACACCTCCGTGCGCGACGCCACCGTGCGCAACCACAGCGCCACGCATTTGATGCACAAGGCCTTGCGTGAAGTGCTGGGCGAGCATGTGCAGCAAAAAGGCAGCCTGGTCAACGCCGAGCGCACCCGCTTTGACTTTGCGCACAACGCGCCGGTGACCGATGCGCAGATTCGCGAGATTGAAGCGCGCGTCAACGCCGAGATCCTGTCCAATGTCGCGACCGATGCCAGCGTGATGGATATGGAAGCCGCTCAGAAGACGGGCGCCATGATGCTGTTTGGTGAAAAGTACGGCGACAAGGTGCGCGTGCTCAGCATAGGCTCCAGCAAGGAACTGTGCGGTGGCACCCACGTCGGCCGAACCGGCGACATTGGCCTTTTCAAGATTGTTGCGGAAAGCGGCGTTGCTGCCGGGGTCCGCCGTGTTGAAGCCGTCACCGGTGACAACGCGCTGACCTACCTGCAGTCGCTCGAATCCACCGTGCAGGCCGCCGCAGGCACGCTGAAAGCCAGCCCGTCGGAGCTGCAAAACCGGATTGGACAGGTGCTCGACCAGGTCAAGGTGCTGGAAAAAGAGGTGGCCTCGCTCAAGGGCAAGCTGGCGTCATCGCAGGGTGATGAGCTAATGGCGCAGGCGGTGGAGGTGAAGGGCCTGAAAGTGCTGGCCGCCAGGCTCGAAGGCGCCGACGCCAGGACGCTGCGCGAGACCATGGACAAGCTCAAGGACAAGCTGAAAACTGCGGTCATCGTGCTCGCCGCTGTGGACGGCGACAAGGTGCAGATTGCTGCGGGTGTGACGCCTGACAGTGTGGGCAGGGTCAAGGCCGGTGAACTTGTCAACTTTGTCGCCCAGCAGGTGGGCGGCAAGGGCGGCGGAAAGGCCGACATGGCCATGGCGGGCGGCACCGACGCCTCGAAACTGGCTGAGGCGCTGAAATCGGTGCAGGCCTGGGTGCGCGAGCGCACCTGATCACTATTTGATCGATTCAGGGATTGGTCCGCGGTCCGCTGGCCCAGCGCGCTGAGGCGGCGGCGCTGTGGCGGGCCCGCCCGCTGTCAGGCGACTTCGGCAATCATCTCAATTTCGACGCAGGCACCCAGCGGGATTTGCGCCACGCCAAAAGCGCTGCGGGCGTGCGCACCTTGGGCGCCGAACACTTCGGCGAACAGTTCGCTGGCGCCGTTGGTCACCAGGTGCTGTTCGGTGAAGTCGCCGGTGGAGTTGACCAGGCTCATCAGTTTGACAATGCGCTTGACCTGGTTCAGGTCCTGGCCGTTGGCCGCCAACGCGGCATGCAAGGTGCCCATCAGCTCAATCGCAATCCCGCGCGCAGCCGCCTTCCCGTCGGCGGTCTGCATGGTTTTTCCCAGCTGGCCGACCCAGGGGTGGCCGTTTTTTCTGGCAATGTGGCCGCTCAAAAAAATCAGCTTGCCGGCTTGCACGTAGGGCAGGTAGGCCGCTGCCGGAATGGCGACCGGTGGCAGTGTGATGCCGAGGGCGTTGAGCTTGTCGTAGATGTTGTGCGGGGTGTCGGTCATGGCAGTCTCCTGAAACGGCATTCAAATGCAGGTTGTTGGTAAAAAGTGCCACTAGCCCTTTTGGGGTATGCCTAAACAGCTATAAAAATAATAGCATAATGGGGCGGAGCAGCTGCCGGATTCTAGCGCGGCGAAGCCATCAGTCCGGTTCTGGCGGCTGGTCGACAGGTGTTACGGTCACGGCCACGTCCAACACATGGCGCGTGCCGCCACGTATGACGCCGCGCATCGGCGAGACGTCCAGAAAATCCCGGCCGGTGGCCAGCGTGATGTAGTCCTCGCCGGGTGCGCGCTTGTTGGTCGGGTCGAAGTCCAGCCAGGTGCCGGCGTTTTGTCCGGCCGCCAGTGCCATGCCGCCGGCCTCGCTGGCAGCCGGGCAGTACACCGAGGCCCAGGCATGGGAGGCATCGCTGCCAATCAGGCGCGGCTGGCCGGGTGCCGGGGTGGTCAGCATGTAGCCGCTGACGTAACGCGCCGGCATACCCATGGCGCGGCAGCAGGCGATCATGATGTGGGCAAAGTCCTGGCACACCCCTTTGCCCAGTTGCAATGCCTGCAATGCCGGTGTGCCGACTTCGGTGCTGTCACTTTCGTAGCTCATTTCGGCGTGGATGCGTTCCATCAGGTGCTGCGCGGCCTCTGGCAGCGGCCGGCCCGGGCTGAAGCTGGGCCGCGCGAATTCTGCAAATGCATCATCGCGCGGCACGTAGGGCGAGGCAAACACAAACTCCGAGGCGCTGTCGTACGCAGCGCCGGCCTGGTAGCGAAACTGCTCGCGCACCTGCTCCCAGGGCTGGCCTGAAGCGGCGTCGTGAGATGCTGTATCCAGCGCCAGCGTGGAGACGATGCTGTCGGCCACGACCACCAGCTTGTCGTGCGGGATGTGCAACGAAAAAAACGTGCGGGTGTTGCCATACGCATCCGGTAGCTCGTAGAGCTGCGCCGGCGGGGGGCTGATCGCCAGGCCGTACTGCAGCAATTGCTGACCCGGATGGCTGGCCGGTTTGAGGTGAAGCACATGGTGTGCATTCTCCACGGTGGGGGTGTAGGCATAACGGGTTTCGTGCACAAGGTGAAGCAGCATGGCTAGGGATGCTCTGCGTAACTCGCGCCGTGCGCGGCGGGGGTTTTTCGGGATGGGCCGCGAGGCGAAAAACCCAAGGCAAGCCTGGACGGCTTGCCAGGTTTTGCAACGAAGTGGATCGCCCGAAAAACCACGCCCCCGAAGGGGTTCGGCCCAAAACGGGCGCTGTGCCCACCCAACTGCTTGCGTGTGCCTCGGCACACGATGCGCGGTGTTGGTGGCCAAATCATCCCGTTGTGGACTCGAACGCGAATGGCGGGGTTTATGCAGAGCATCCCTAGGCCCCCAGGCTGTGCTCGCCCGCTGCGGCATGGCTGAAATAGCGGCGGCTGATGGCATCCGACAACTCGAACGCTGCGCTGCAGCATTGCTCCAGTTGCGTTAGCAGCAAGTCATAAGGCCGCTTCTCCGGAGCGCCGGCGGCGTGCGCGCACAGGTCGGCCAGCAACCAGCTGCCGGGGTCGGGCAGGCCGGGTGTCAGATCGGGGGCCGGCTGCGGCGCGCCCACGGTGTTTTGGGCCAGCCTGGCAAGCCGGTCGCGCAGCGTCTGGGTGACCCAGCCGAGCGAGCGCGGGTTGTCGCGATCGAGCACCAGCAAATCCAGCAGTGCCGGCACGTCGCGCTGCTGCTGGTACTGGGCATGAAAGGTGATGGTGCTGTCGAACAGGGCAATGATGGCGTCGAAGCCACCTTCGTCGTGCACGGCGCCGGTTTCAAAGCCCAGTATCAGCGAGGCCGCCAGCGTGTTCAGGCGCTCGATATGGCGGCCTGTACTGAGCAGGCGCCAGCCGTCGTCGCGTGTCATGCGGTCGGTTTGCGCACCGGTCATGGCGGCCAGGAAGCCGCTGGCCGACTCCAGCGTGCGCAGTGCTTCCACCGAGTTGTATTCGAGCGCCTCGGACGCCGGGTGATCGGCGCCGCTGAAGGCCTCGCAGCGCCTGAAAAAATCTGCTTCAGCCCGTACGATCACATGCCACTGTTCCTGCGACAGCCGCTCGCGCACCGCCGAGGCGGCGCCTTTGAGCGCCCGCAGGTTGTAGCCGACGCTGGCCGCCTGGTCGGTGTCAGCCAAGCCGCCAATCAGTGAGCGTTCGAACACGCGGCGCGCCTGCGTGGCGGAGGGGACCGAGTCGAGCACCAGGCCGTTTTTTATTACCAGCTCTGACAGCCAGGCCAGCAACGGTTGCGAGGACTGGTCCTCACCGCTGAGCGATTGCAGGGTCAACTGGGCCAGCCGGATGGAGTTTTCGGTGCGCTCGGTATAGCGGCCGAGCCAGAACAGGTTTTCAGCGGCCCGGCTGGTCACCGGGGGTTTGTGGCGGGCCAGCGTCGTGGCCCAGCCTCGGGCCCCCAATTCGGTGACTGGCTCGCCCGCAGCGGCCTTCTTGCCGGCCACACCGGTTGTTGCGGTCCGGGAAGATGGCTCCGGCTCGGCCGCGACCCAGACATCGGCGCTGCTGCCGCCTTGCTGCATGGATGCAATCTTGTCGTTGACGCCGGCCAGCCGCGCCATCCCGCCCGGCAAGACCTGCCAGGAACCTGCGCCGTCGGACACCGCGAACACCCGCAGCATGGCCGAACGGGGTGCGACTCTCTCGCCGTGCCAGGTCGGTGTCTGCGACAAGGGCATATAGGCCTGCAGGGTGTAGTCGTCGCTACGCCTCATGAGGCGGCCGGCCCAGTCCTTAAGTTCGCGGGCCGGCAGCGTTTGCGCAATCACCGATTCAATGCCGGACCCGGGGTAAGTGCCTTTAATGACAAAGTCTTTCAGGCGCGGCAGGGCTTGCTGCAACGCGACCTGCTCGCCGCACCACCAGGTTGCCAGGGAGGGCAGGGCCAGCGGCTGGCCCAGCAGGTGGCGCGACAGCGCCGGTAAAAATCCCAGCAGTGCGCTGGACTCCAGAAAGGCCGATCCCGGTGCATTGGCCACCAGCACATTGCCGGCACGGATGACCTGCAGCAAACCGGGCACGCCTAGGGTGGAGTCTGAGCGCAATTCGAGCGGATCCAGGAACTCGTCGTCCAGCCGCTTGAGCAGCCCATGCACCGGCTCCAGCCCTTGCAGCGTCTTGAGGTAGAGCTTGTTGTCGCGCACCAGCAGGTCACTGCCTTCGACCAGCGTCAGACCGAGGTAGCGCGCCAGATAGGCGTGTTCGAAATAGGTTTCGTTGTAGGGGCCGGGTGTCAACAGCACGATGCGGCTGTCTTCCCGGCGCGGGCCGGCAGGACTCATTGCCTGCATGCCGTCTATCAGCGCCTTGTACGAGGCGGCGAGACGCTGCACCTTCATTTCCCGGAAGGCCTGGGGGAAGAGCCGGGAGATGGTCCGGCGATTTTCCAGCAGGTAACCCAGGCCGGAAGGCGCTTGGGCGCTTTGCGAAACAACCCACCAGCGCCCGTCCGGACCGCGCGCCAGGTCAAACGCGGCAATGTGTAAAAAAGTGCCACCGGCCGGCATGACGCCATGCATGGCGCGCAGGTAGCCGGGATGGCCCAGCACCAGCGCCGGGGGCAGCAGGCCCAGCGTGAGCAGCTGCTGCGGCCCGTAAACATCGGCCATGATCCGGTCCAGCAGCCGGGCCCGCTGCCGGATGCCGATCTCGATCTGCGCCCAGTCGCGGGTGGACAGGATCATCGGAAACAGGTCCAGCGACCAAGGCCGCTGCGGGCCATTGGCATCGGCGTAGACGTTGTAAGTCACCCCGTTGTCGCGAATCTGGCGGTGCAGGTTGGCGGTACGGTGGTTCAGATCGTCAATACCTTTGCCGCCGAGGTAGTTGAAGAAACGGCTCCAGCTGGGGGCCAGTGTCGGCGCTGGCGCGGCGTTCGAGCCAGGAGGATACGGGCTGGCCCTGGCGCTTGAGCCGGGTGCCTGCGCGGCAGCAACATTGGCGCCGGCTGGCTGGAAGGCGGCTTGTTGCGTTTGACTCCGACTCTGGCTTGCTGCGGGTGTGGCCGGGGTTTTGCCGGAGGTCCGACCGTGCAACTCGTCAAAATGGCCGATGGCCGCTGGCAGTGCCAATGCCAGGGCCAGATCCGCAGGGGATTCCAGCGCCGCGTCTGCGAAAAGTGATGGGTTGTTTTCCACGGTGGCCCCAAGTATGCCTTCATGCCGGGCTGGCTGGCAGTCGGCCGGGCTGCGTTTATTGCGGCCCCAAGGCAGCGCAGGGCTAGCGCCGAACCTCATCCACCAGCGTCTTGAACTCGTCAATGTCCTCAAAACTCCGGTACACACTGGCAAAGCGCACGTAAGCCACCTTGTCGAGCTTTCTGAGCTCACGCATGACGAGTTCGCCCAGGCGGGCAGAAGGCACTTCCCGGAGCCCCAGGTTCAGCAGCTTTTCCTCAATCCGCTCTATCGCGGAGTCCACCTGCTCCGTACTGACGGGGCGCTTGCGCAGCGCGAGGTTCATGGACCCGAGAATTTTGCTGCGTTTGTACTCGATGCGACGGCCGTCTTTTTTGACAATGGCCGGAAAGTTGACCTCGGGCCGCTCGTAGGTGGTGAAGCGTTTTTCACACGCGCCGCACTGACGTCGGCGGCGTATGAAATCCGCGTCTTCCGAGATCCGAGTTTCCACGACCTGGGTTTCGAGATTGCCGCAGAACGGGCATTTCATGGTGTCTTACCTGAGTTTATAGGCATAAATTGGCCTCCAGCCCATATGGTACGCGCGCAAGAAGCTATCAAAAGAGTAGCGCTTGCGCTCACTCACTCACTCACTCAGCGGTAAACCGGGAAGCGACTGGTCAGCGCATTGACCTTGGCGCGAACCGCTTCGATATTCGCCGCATCACGCGGTTTGTCCAGCACGTCGGCGATCAGGTTGGCCGTCATGCGCGCTTCCTCGTCATTGAACCCACGGGTGGTCATGGCCGGAGTACCGATGCGCACGCCGCTGGTGACCATGGGTTTTTCCGGATCGTTGGGGATGGCGTTTTTGTTGATGGTCATGTGGGCGCTGCCCAGCACCGCTTCGGCTTCCTTGCCGGTAATGCCTTTGGCGCGCAGGTCAACCAGCATCAGGTGGCTCTCGGTACGGCCACTGACAATGCGCAAACCGCGCTGCGTCAGCGTTTCGGCCACAATTTTCGCGTTTTTCAGCACCTGCTGCTGATAGGTTTTGAATTCGGGCGCCAGTGCTTCCTTGAAGGCCACCGCCTTGGCTGCGATTACGTGCATCAGCGGGCCGCCTTGCAGGCCCGGAAAGATGGCGCTGTTGATGGCTTTCTCGTGCTCGGCTTTCATCAGGATGATGCCGCCGCGCGGACCGCGCAGGCTCTTGTGCGTGGTCGAGGTCACGACGTCTGCGTGCGGCACCGGATTCGGGTAGATGCCTGCGGCAATCAACCCGGCGTAATGCGCCATGTCAACCATGAAAATCGCACCCACGTCCTTGGCCACCTTGGCAAAACGGGCGAAGTCAATACCGAGCGAGTAGGCCGACGCGCCCGCAATAATCAGCTTGGGCCGGCTCTCGTGGGCCTTGCGCTCCATCGCGTCGTAGTCGATCTCTTCCTTGTCGTTCAGTCCGTAACTAACGACGTTAAACCATTTCCCGCTCATGTTCAGCGCCATGCCGTGGGTCAGATGGCCACCTTCGGCCAGGCTCATGCCCATGATCGTGTCGCCGGGCTTGAGAAAGGCCAGAAACACCGCTTCGTTGGCCGACGCGCCGCAATGCGGCTGCACGTTGGCGGCCTCGGCGCCAAAGATTTGTTTGACGCGGTCGATGGCCAGTTTCTCGGCGACATCGACATGTTCGCAGCCGCCGTAGTAGCGGCGTCCCGGATAGCCTTCGGCGTACTTGTTGGTCAGCTGTGAGCCTTGCGCAGCCATGACGGCGGGCGAGGCGTAATTTTCGCTGGCGATCAGCTCGATGTGGTGTTCCTGGCGCGCGTTCTCAGCTTGAATAGCGGCCCAAAGTTCCGGGTCAGCTTGCTCCACAAGAATGGTGCGGTCGTACATGTCAGTCCTTCAAGACGTGGTCCCTGTCATTGGCTCAATGAAACAAGGGCTGCCCAGGCGAACGGCTGAACGCTGTTGTCACCGATGACGCCAGCGGTGCGCTTCCCAGTGGTATCCCACGTCAGCAAGCGCCCTCCAATGCAGGGGAATTGCCTATCGCCAGTCGCGCACAGAGCTAGTGTAGCGGAGTCAGCGTTGCGCTCCGAAGCAAGGGCACCGACGCGGGAGGACGCTCAGGAGGTAGTCAGGGCGGCGATTTTTTCGCCGACCTTGTTGTCAGGCAGGTCCCTGCCATCGGGCTTGAGCGGCATGGAAGCCGGTATGGCTTGCGGCGCGCGCAGCGGCGAGGCATAGCTTGGCGCCCGTCCGCCGGAGACTGCCAGCAGCCGAGCGTGTTCGGCCATGACTTTAGCGGCATAACCGCCGTCGTTTTCCATGTTCGCTGCACCGACGTAGAACTTCAACCCGGCCTCCACCGAACCGGCGCGGGCGATGCACTCCTGCAGCACCTTGACGCCGACCCGAAGATTCGTTACCGGGTCAAAGGCAGCGAGCCTGCCGCCGAAGTTTTCGTACTTGGCGTGGTGAACCTTGGTCATCACCTGCATCAGGCCCTGCGCACCGACGGGACTCTGTGCAAAGGGGTTGAAGCCCGACTCAATCGCCATGATGGCCAGGATCAGCGTGGGCTCGAGCTTGGCTTTTTTGCCGATTTCAAACGCCTCTGCCACCAGGACGCTCAAAGGTTCTGGCGCAACCCCATACTTTTTGCTAAGCCAAAAAGCCACCGCCGCCTGCTGCTGGGGCAGGTCTTTGGGGTTGGCCGCCGTGGCCCGGTCGATGGCGTCGGGCTCGGTAAAGCCAATCTCCGCTTCCTGCCGTTCCTGCAGCCAGCTCATCAAACTGGATTCGCCGGCCTGACGCAGGTCGGGCCGGGCGGTCAGGGTAATCACGGCAAACACAACCGCCAGACCGACGAGTGCAAAGCTGTTGTGGGTGATTTCAAAAAAGCCGTGGGCAATGTCGTCTGCCATGCTGGCAAGACTGTCACCAACGCATTTCTGAATGGCCCGCAACATCGATGCGGGGCTTGATTGTCCTAGCGCTGTCATAGCACTCCTTTCTACGCGCACCGGTTTTTAAGCAGTGCGCTTTGATTGGGTCGCCATCAACCAAGGACGTGCCTTGGGGCTGTTGACCCTGGTTGACTTTGCCGGGTTCGGCATCGGATTCGGGTTGTCCCTTGGTTTTCTCCGGGACGGCGAATTCTATGAGTGGTCTAAATAACTTGTCAATGATATCAAATTAAATTGATATGCATTTAATGGTATAAAAAATCAGTACATTGGCTTGAAACGTCGAGTTGGCGCTGTTTTTTAACTTTTTTGAGAACTAGCTCTAAGACAGAATCGCGGCGGCAATTTTCAAGACCAAGCGCGCGGTGTGGCGCTAGTTTGGTGTTGCAAGTCAGGTGTTTACAGCGGTTTGTGAAAAAATTGCCGTCATTCGGAAAAGCCCAGGCCAAAGACGCGCCTAAGCGCCTGCCCTATAGGCTTGTAGGACAAGACCGCGAGCTGCAAACGCCCAAGAAAATCGCAATCGACCGCTTGTTTGCGATTAAAAATTTCGACTTGCGCGCGACCGGCCAGAGGTTTAACCTGCAATTGCTTGAGTACCTCAAGCATGGACCGGGTAACCAATCCTGGTAAACCTGAGAGCAATCAGTTGCTTTCATCGCACTGGAGACGAACCTCTCTTCTTTGCGAAGCCCGACGGCATGGGCATTACGCCCGCCGTCAGCCCCGGACAGCCTAGCTGCCCGGGGTTTTTCGTTGGTGGCCCCTCTTTTGCCGATTCGACGCCACAGACAGCCACTTTGCGCGCACTTGCGTAGCCACAGGCTTTTTTGTCGCTACAGGCGGCACCCCTGCCGTTCACTGAAAATCCGACCCCCAAATATAGACCGGCAGCCTTTGAACCGGCTCGCAGCCGAGTGATCGTGCCCGTTCCCTCCATGTTGCAGAGCGGCGTCAGCTACAGGGTCGGTAGTGCTTCAAAATAGATAGCAGCCTCCGTCCGTAAACCAGGGGTGAATAGCAAAAATGGCACCAAGATTCAGGCAAATGCGGGTGTCTCTTTTCGCATGCTTGGTCCGGCTTGCCTTCCCCTTCCCATGCGATGCGCGAGTCCGCCAAGGAGCGACCTTGCCGATAGCTCCCCGCACCGCAATTCAGGGGAAAATTCAGTGCCCGTGCAGGCCCTAATGGGGCAGCGCCTTAAAAACAGCGAAAATACGCGCTGTGCTTAATTTCTGAAGCTTGGTGGGGGTTGCGGGTTTTGCCCTGCGGATCTCCTTTTTAACCCCGGTCCTGCCTTCTTGATCAAGGCCAATGCCCAACAGGGCAGGCCTGCAATTTCCAGATCTCCTGAAGAGCCTCGCTTCTTCGGCCCCAATCACTTATATGCTCCGTTTCCCCATGTCCAAATCTGCCAAGCCTGAAACCTCCGCCGTCAAAACGCCTTCCACCAAACAGGTTGACAGCCATCCCCTGGATGGCCTCACGGGCGGTGCTTTTTCGGCGTCCACCTCCGGCGAGCGTACGGCGCGTATCCGCGATTGGCTGGCCACCGAGCCGAGCGCCGAGCAAATGGCCGAGGTCTACAAGGATCTGGCCAACCGCGACAAGGGCGCTGCCAAGCCGCTCAAGGAAAAGCTCGACGAAGTCAAACGCGCCAAAGGCCAGGAGGCCGTGGCGGCCGAGTGGGCAGATAAAGGCAACACCTTGCTGGACTTGAAGAAGCTCAACATGGCCGATGCGCTGGCCTGGCAGCGTGACGCTGCCAAAGCCGGGGCCCCTCTGTCCCGGGAGCCGCTGGCCAGTCTGAAAGTACAGTTGGCCGAGCGCGTTAAAACGATTGAAGACCTGCAGCACCGTGCGCAGGTGCAGCGCGAGGCGGCAGTGCTTATTGCGCAGCGCACCGAGGTGCTGTCAACCAAGCCGTGGCGCGATGCCCAGGCTGCGTGGGATTCCCTGCGGGCCGACGTGGCGCACTGGCAAGCTCAGGCCGACGAGCTGACGCAGGACAGCAACTGGCCCAGCGTGGACGTCAAGTTTCCGCCGTTGCTGGATGCCTCCCGCGCCCAGCTGCTGGCCGTGTGGGAAGCTTTTCAAGGCGCCTTGTCGCTGGCAGTGACCGCTGCTGACGACGCGGCTGCGCCGCTGCCTGCGGTGCCCGTCTGGGCCGACGAATTGCGCAGTGCCCGCGGCACGCTGCGTGCCGCCGACGGGCATGAAGGCGACCGACCGGCGCGCCCCCCCCGGGTCAAACTGGACCCGGCGGTGCTTCACGAGATGCGCACCAGGTCTGCCGCCACGGTGCAGGCGGCGCTGGCCAATCTGGAGCAGGCGGTCGGTGAGGGCCATGGCAAAGCCACGCCCAAAGCGGCGGCTGATTTGCGCCAGGCCTTGAAAGACAATATCCGCAACATCGACAGCGCGTTGGAAGCAGCGGCGCATGCAGCGCTGACTGCAGCCGGTGAGCTCGAAGGCTGGCAACGCTGGCGCGCCGACCAGATTCGTGAAGAACTGGTGGCCAAAGCCGAAGCGCTGGTGGCGAAACCGATGGGCGGGCGCAAACAGCAGGAGGCGCTGCGCGCGATGCGCGAGCTCTGGAAAACCAGCGATCAGGGTGGCACGCCCAACCACGCCCTGTGGAAGCGTTTTGACGATGCCTGCAATGAAGCCCACAAAGTGGTCGAAGCCTGGCTCGAAAAATCCAAAGAACAGGCTGAAGTGATCAAGGCGCAGCGCCGCGCGCTGATCGACGAAGTGCACGCCTGGGCCGCGGCCAACACCGGCAACACCGACTGGAAGCACCAGATCCGCAGCCTCAACGGTTTTGTCGAAAAATGGACGGTAGCCGGCCATCTCAATGAGAAAGCGTTTGCTGAAATCCAGCCGGTCTGGAAGGCGGCAATGGATGCCGCCGATGCGCCACTGAAGGCCGCTCGCGCCGAAAGCCTGGCGCATCGCAAAGCCATGATTGAAGAAGCGCAGGTGCTGGGCGCTGAGCCGCAACTGCACATTGATGCGGTCAAGTCCTTGCAGCAGCGCTGGCAGCATGAGGCGCAAAGTGTGCCGATTGAACGCAAGCAGGAGCAAAAGCTCTGGGATGCATTCCGCAAACCGATCGACGACGCTTTCCAGCGCAAGACGGCAGAGCGCGAAAAAGCCGCGTCGGCGCTGGGTGAGCATGACCGCATGGTGGTGGAGCTGTCCAAAGCGCTGGATGCCGCCAATGCGACCGGCGATGCGCACAAAATCCGCGCCGCGATGGCTGATCTGGAGGCCGGGCTGCGTGGCCAGTACGTGGCGCCTGCGCCAGCCGCTCCAGAAGCGGTCCCGGCAGAAGCCGCTGCAGCCGCTGAAAACACTGAAGCTGCCCAGGATGCAGAGCCAAATCAGGCTCCAGCCCTTGATACAACTGCGCAAGCAGCTCCTGAAACGATAGCGGATCAAGCCGTGCAGGAAGCGCCCGCAGAACCTGCCGCCGCCGAGCCAGCCGAGACGGAGGTTGCAGCGGAAGGCGACGAAACACCGGCAGAAGCCGCGGCACCCGCACCGGCAGTTGTGCCGCCCAAACCCGCCAAGCCGGTGGTTGCGATGCGAGGCGACGACCGCCCTGGCATGAAAAAGGCCGAGCCCATGGCGGCAGGCCGGGGCGGCAAGTTTGGCGACCGCAAGGATGCCCGTCCCGGCGGCGGCAAGCCCGATGGACGCGGCGGGCGCCCGGCCGACAACAAGTTCGAACCTTACCGCGCCGAGCGGGAAGACCGCGGCCGCTTCAATGAGCGCCCCGCTTATGAAGAGCGGGGTCCGCGCCTGGGCGACGCCGCCTTCCGCGCCCAGCGCGAAGCCTTCGACCATGCCCAGCATTCGCTGAAAAAGCTGGCAGAGCAGGCGCACGGTGAGGTACTCACCCATTTGCTGACCGCCTGGGAAAAACGGGACCCGGCGCTGGTTCCTGGCGCTCAAGAATTGGGCAAGCTCGTCACGCCGGCCACGCGCAGTGCCTGGACCCAGGCGCTGGCTGCGGCCCCCAAAGGCGATGCCGCCGAGACCCTGTTGCGCCTGGAAATTGCCGCTGAACTGCCGACGCCCGCAGAGCACATCAGCGCCCGGCGCATGTTGCAGCTGGTACTGCTGACCAAGCGCCATGATCCGGTGCCGGCGCAGACCTGGGGCGATGACACCGCCAAAGTGCTGGCCGCGCCTTATGAGTCCGCGCATGTGAGGCGTTTGCAGAACGTCCTGAAGGCGCTGCTCAAGCGATGAGTTGAGCTGGTTTTCCCAAGCTTGACGCTCCGTGTTTCGGGCGGCACGATCGCATGAATTTTCGCAGGAGCCGCCACGCCCGGGAAAACGGTGCCAGCGGCGAGATATCGCTAGGCAAGAATTTTGCGGGCCGCTGTTTGAGGTGATGATTCATCCCGACGAGAGGTTTGAGCGCATTCCCATGCAAGCGGTGTCCGCGAACCGTTCTCCAGAGCCATGGTGCGTGACCGTGGCTGACGGCTGGCTGCCGCCAGGCGGCTAGACCCAGGCACCGGTGGGTGCGCTGGATAACCGGCCGAGCGCGAAGCGTATGCACAGCGCATGGCGCAGAAGGCCGCTGCTGCCGAGTAACTTCAGCAGTATCTGACCGGCAACCCTGATGCACCGCCTCGCTGACAGGTGGCGCCTTGACGTCGACCGCGACCCTCCTTGGCGGGCGATCCGGTTTTTCCGGTATCTTCCGGCGCGCTGATTCCTCAGCGCACAGAAACGGCGTCGGCCCACGCCGAAATGCTATAAATTAAATAGCATTTGGCGCCCGTATTGATTGGATCTTGCACGATTTTGTTTGACAAAATAGACTGAACAGGTCCCAGATTCAGCGTGATCAGAAAAGACCCAGGGTGCGGTATCGCGCCCGATTGCTTGACTGAACTCAGCGCCACGCAGGCTGTGGCATGATGTTTTCCGCCGTCGACGCTGCCCGTGACGGTTCCCCAACATCAAACCAAATGGAGATAAGCATGATGACATCGATCCGACAGACCCTGGCCGTCCTGACCGCCGTCGCCGGCCTGCTGCTGGGCTTGCCCGCGGCCGCGCAGACGGCCCCTGCTCCTTACGGTGCGCCTATCAACATCGAGCAGGCGAAGAGGGCCATGGTCGCGGCCGAGGCCGAGGCGCGCAAGAACAACTGGCAGGTGGTGATTGCAATCGTTGACACGGGTGGCCACCTGGTGGCCCTGCAGCGTCTTGACGCGCAAACTGCCAGTCTGGACATTGCCGTTGGCAAGGCGACAACCGCGGTCGCCTTCCGCCGTCCGAGCAAGTCGCTGGAAGACGGCCTGGCCGCCGGCGGCGCGGGTCTGCGTATCCTCAGCGTGCGCAGTGCTACCCCCTTGCAGGGCGGCGTGCCGATCGTGGTGGACGGCAAAATCATTGGTGGCATCGGTGTGTCAGGTGTGCAGGCGGCGCAGGACGAGCTGGTAGCGATCGCGGGCGCGGCGGCTGCCAAGTAGCACTGACACAGTGCCGGGGCGCGGGAAGATTCCGGCCCCCACTTTTTCGTGAAAACCACCTGCCAGGCGGGTGAAGGCGTATCCGGCGGCAGCTTTCGCTCCCGGTGCGCATCCAGCGCCCGGCCCGGTCGTGCTTCACGCCTGCGAAGTGCTCGAAACCGCTGTGGCTTCGACGCAGGGCAGGGCCGACTGCACGCCTGAAGGCCTGCGACGAAACTCTCAAGCGGCTGATGGTGCTGACTTTGTCGGTTAAATATGCTATCAAATAAATAGCTGCTCGCGCCCTTTGTTATTGGGCTAAAGCCTTGTTTATCTTAAAAAATTCATCAAACAGCGGAGTCAGCGCCGCGAAGTCCTGGGTGAAGCGCGCCCGGTTGACGAAATAGGCTTCACACGCCACGGCAAAAAATTCGGTCGGGGACTCCGCACCATACGGGTCCAGCCAGGTCGGCGCGCCGCCGAAGCGTTTGGCCATCGTCACGTTATCGCAAAAGGTTTTGTAGGCCGGTTGCAGGGCAGCGCGCCAAGCCGCCCGGGCAGCGCGTGAGGGCAGGGGGGGGCAGCCGTCAGGAGTGCCGTCACGCATGTCGATCTTGTGAACGAACTCATGAATTACCACGTTGTAGCCCTGGTCGACCAGCTCGCTTGCCGCGACCACGTCCTGCCAGCTCAGGGTCACCGGGCCGCGCTGCATCGCTTCACCGGCCAGCACTTCGCTATATCGGTGCACCACACCGCTGTCATCGGTCATTTCACGGCGCGCCAGCATCGGGCCCGGGTGGACCACGATGCCCACAAAATCGTCGTACCAAGCCAGTCCCAGATGCCGCACGGGCAGGCACGCCTGCGCGGCAATGGCGACCGCGATCTCGTCCGTGATAAGCAGGTCTTGCGCGCCATGAAATTCTTTCTGGGCAAGAAAGCGGCCGCTCATTGCGCGCAAATGAACCTGCTCCGCCTCGGAAAGCTGAGCCAGAAAAGGGTAGCGCGCCAGCGTGTTGTCCCACAAGGCATCAGGGATGGCACGCGCCGCCACCTTACCCGCGAACAGCCACTGCAGCCAGCCCAGCATGCCCGACTTTTTCAATTAAGCGCGATGCGTTGCAGGCCAGCGGCGCTCAGGCGCACGACTTCGGCACGTGCGGGCAGGGCGGTCGCGTCCCAGTCGCTGAGCACCACGCGTTGCAAACCGTCGCCCAGTTCGTGCTGCGCCGGCCGATGGGTGTGGCCGTGAATCAGGGTGGGGGCGTGCGCCGCCTGCAGCCACTGGCGCGCCGCCGCGCGATCCACATCGGCATCATCGACGCCCGAGCGCCTGCGCTGTTCGTGTTGCTGCCGGCTTTGCGCGCGCAGTTGCCGTGCGATCGCCTGCCGATCCGCCAGCGGCTGGGCCAGAAACTCCAGTTGCCAGGCCGCGCTGCGCACCTGCCGGCGGAATTGCATGTAGTCCACGTCGTCGAGGCACAAAGTATCGCCGTGGCTGAGCATCCAGCGCCCGCCGGCGAAGGACAACACGGTGGGGTCATCCAGCAGCGAGCAGCCGCACAGTTCCATGAACCCGGTGCCTATCAAAAAGTCGCGGTTGCCATGCATGAAAAACAGGGCCAACCGTGCGGCGCTTTGTTGAAGCACCTGGACGCATTGCTCTTCGAAATTCAGGGCGGTACCGCTGGATGAAAAACCAGCGCTGACAGAGTCGTCACCGACCCAGACTTCAAACAGGTCACCCAGAATGAACACCGCGTCAGCCGGAGTGCCTTCCATGTAGCTCTTCCACGCGGCGAAGGTGCCTGACTCGCCAGCCCGCAAATGCAGGTCTGAAATGAAATCGACCGCACGCCAGCTGGCGGGCGCATTGAGCTCAGCAATCTGGGGCACGGCCTGGGCCATAAAGGCGAACGAAACTAAAAAGTGAAGGCAGCGCCAGGGTTACAGCGCGACGGCTTTTTCGATCACCACATCAGTCTGCGGCACATCGCTATGGCCGCCTTTGCTGCCGGTCTTGACGGCCTCGATTTTGTCCACGACGTCCTTGCCTGAGACGACCTTGCCAAACACGGCATAGCCCCAGCCTGACGGGGTCGGGGCGCTGTGGTTCAGAAAACCATTGTCAGAGGCATTGATGAAGAACTGCGCCGTGGCCGAATCCGGCACGTTGGTGCGGGCCATCGCGACGGTGTATTTGTCGTTCTTCAGACCGTTGTTGGCTTCATTGGCAATCGGTGCGTCGGAAGGCTTTTGTTTCATGCCGGGCTCAAAGCCGCCGCACTGGATCATAAAGCCTGGAATCACGCGGTGGAACACGGTGTTGTTGTAGTGGCCTTTGCTGACGTAGCTCAGGAAGTTGGCAACCGATTTGGGTGCCTTCTCCAGGTCCAGCTCGAGGGTGATGACGCCGTAACCGGCAATGTGGAGTTCGACTTGTGGATTACTCATGATGATTTACTTAAGCAGGGTTGCAGAGTTGATAAGAATCGGTGTTTTGGGAACATCGCCGGGGAAAGGGCCGCCCGCGCCGGTCGGCGTGGCCTTGATCTTGTTGACCAGTTCCATGCCGCTGACAACTTTGCCAAAGACGGTGTAGCCGAAAGCGCTCGATGTCGGGTTCAGGAAGTCATTGTCCTTGACGTTGATGAAAAACTGGGAAGAAGCTGAGTTGGGGTCGTTGGTGCGCGCCATGGCCAGCGTGCCGGCTACGTTTTTGTCGCCGCCTTTGGCCAGCGCTTCACGGCCCTCGTGCACCACCGGTGCACGGGTTTTTTTCTCGGCGTATCTGGCGTCGTAGCCGCCGCCCTGAACCATGAAGTTGTCGATCACGCGGTGAAACACAGTGCCGTCGTAGTGTTTGTCCTTGACGTACTGCAGAAAGTTTTCTACCGTCTTCGGTGCTTTGTCGGGATACACCTCGACGACAAAATCGCCGGCCGTGGTTGAAAATTTCACTTTTGGCGCGTTCTGGGCCCAGGCCTGGCTGGCCACCAGGCTGAGCGCAGCCAGCGCCAGCCATGGGCGACGTCCGGTTGACCATTTACTGGAATTCATCCAATCATTCCTTCAAAAAATATTGTCCACTGTGGCCCCTGGCGCACCCAGTATTGGCGCCGCACCGGGCCGGTGCGCGAGCCGCTGAGCACCTCGCCAAAGGTTACCACCATCGTGTCGGTGCTGTTGTCGGTCCAGCGAGGCGCCGCACAGCACCGAGAGTGCTATGAAAAGTGGCGCTGCGGATGCCCGTTGCATGAGTGATCAGGAAAAATTATCAAGTCAGCGCGGGAGGCTGCGCATGCGAGTTGGGTTGTCAGCCATCAGCCGCCAGTCGATTCCCGGACAATCAACCAGCGTTCACCGGCTTTGGCCATGTCCAGCGTCTTGCGGCTGGATACGTTGAGTGCATCAGCGCTGTAGTCCTGCTTGAACCGGGCGGTGGCCTTGCTGCCTTTGACGGCGACGGACAGATTGCTCAGCTTCACGCTGATCCGGGACTTGCCAACGATGCGGCTGCGCCGCTCATCTTCCCAGGCTTTGCGCGACTGGTTGCCGGGGGTGTCGAACTCTTTGCCGTAAGAGCCCAGATAGGCTGTCATGTCTTTGGTGGACCAGGCGCTGGCCCAGGCGCGCACGGCGCTTTCAACTTCTTTTTCAGAGGCGCTGACCGGCACCGCAGACGCCGGGGCTGGGACGGCGGGTGGTGCAGCCGGCACCACGGCCGCAGGCTTGGGCGGGGCAGCCGGTGGCTGGCCCGTGACCGGCCCTGAGGACGGGTTGCTCGCTGCCGGCTTCAGGCCCTTGACCTCGGCACTAAAGAGATTGCGGATCAACGCCAGCTTCGGCTGCACCGCGGTATTGCCGCCATCGAGCTGCAAGGCCTTGCTGTAGGCCTGGCTG
>JBKJZS010000620.1:0-28385 GCA_046714915.1 Polaromonas sp.
CCTGGTGGGCAAGATGGATGGACTCATTGCCCAGGCGGTAAGCCAGCTGCCCCAGGGTCAGCAGCATAGCCGGCGGCTGCAAGAAGTGCCCGGCATTGGTTTGCTCAATGCAGCGATGCTGACCAACTTGTTTCCGCGGGTGCCCTTTGCCAACTCTGACGCGGTCGTGGCCTTTGCGGGGCTCGATCCCCGGGCCAATGACTCAGGCGCCAAACGAGGCAAGCGCAGACTGAGCAAACGCGGGCCTGCCGAGCTGCGAAGGCTGCTGTACAACGCGGCAATGGCAGCGCGCAAAAGCCCCCTGTGGCTACCCTTTTATGAGCGCCAGCGCGCCAAGGGATTGGCCACAACAGCCTGTCTTGTCGTGCTGGCGCGCAAACTTCTGCGTCTGGCGTTCTCGCTGTTTAAACATCAAACCGCCTTTGACCCAAAACTGATCAACATCGCTTGACTCAAACCATAGAATCTCAGCCCGAACGGAAAGGAAGACTTCATCGGGCTGGAGCAATAAGCTGCAAAACCGAGCAGCATCAGCACCACCATCAGGCAACCGTCAGCGCCAGATGCTCCAGCGTCCATTTGGACAGGTTGAAACTGTCTTTGGGTTGTACTTGGGTCATGCCGGCCTCACTTCGCAGCCGGTGCAGCGACCCCAGGCCCGGCAACGACCGCCGCATTTGCTACTAAATTAATAGCTTATTTCACACTATTGGCGGGGGCTATAGCCACTTTTTGCTGATAAATCGTTACCTTCTGGCCGGGCGAGAGCACATGCACCCCCGCGCTGACCACCCGCATGCCGGGCAGCAGGCCAGCAGCAACCACCGCCTCGTTGCCGTCAGCCGTTTTCGCCAGCACCTGACCGGCCTTGACGCGCTGTCCCAACTCGGCCTGGCGCTTGATGATTTTCCCGCCAACCCGAAAACCTAGCCGCGACTCCACCTGCGCCTTGACCTCGCCGGCAAACTCATAACGCGTTGTAGGAATCGACGCCAACGGTTATGACCTAGACGGCACGCACGGGTTCCGCGGTCGGGGCCGGCCTTATACAGGCGCGCTGCTGAGAACGGCAAGAGCGGTTTTATTCATGATGTGGTGGGGAAAAGCGGTGGCGATTATGGCCATACCAAGCCGGACAGAAGTCCGTTGATGACTCGGTTAGTAACCTAGAGGAATTCTCCGGGCGGGTCAAGCGACAATCCACACCATGAACCCAGGCCCCCAGCACGGAATGCCGCAGGCACCCAAAGCCCCCCCGCACCATTATGAAAACTTCCCGGTCGCCTCGCTGCTCTGCCCGCCGCGGCTGCGTCCGGCGGTCGCAGCCATCTACTGGTTCGCCCGCACCGCCGACGATATCGCCGACGAAGGCGACGCCCTGCCGCCACGGCGCCTGCAGGACCTGGCCGCATACCGCGCCGATCTGCTGGCAGCAGCTGAAGGCAGGCCCACGTCAACGCGCTGGCCCAGCGTGTTTGGCCTGCTGCAGCCAATGATGGCCCAGTTCACGTTGCCGGTGCCGCTGCTGGCTGACCTGCTGGGTGCCTTCGAGCAGGACGTCGTCAAGCGGCGTTACGCCAGCGAAGCCGAGCTGCTGGATTACTGCCGCCGCTCTGCCGACCCTGTCGGCCGGCTGCTGCTACACCTGTATGGCGTGAGCGATGGCGAGTCGCTGGCGCAAAGCGACCACATTTGCAGCGCACTGCAACTGATCAACTTCTGGCAGGACCTGAGCGTGGACATTCCGCGCGGCCGCATTTACCTGCCGCAGGACCGCTGGGCCACCCACGGTGTCAACGAAGCCCAGCTCCTGGACCTGGACGTGAATCCCGGCACTACTAAATTGATAGCTGATTGCGTCCATTCGGCAAGGATCAGAATGCTAAAAGGCGCGCCATTGGCGAAGAAGGTGCCAGGCCGCGCGGGTTGGGAATTGCGTCTGGTGGTGCAAGGCGGCCTGCGAATTCTGGACAAGATAGCGGGGATCAACTTTGCCACGCTACAACACCGGCCCAAGCTGAACGCGTGGGATGTGGTGGTGATGGTTTGGCGTGCAGTCTGGATGTGATTCATATGCCCCACACTTTTCACTTCGTGTAATACGCTGCCCCCCGAGAGGGCTATTTTTCCTAGGGGCGGCCCGTCGGAAAATGCCGACCTTCCATTTCTCCGTGTCATTGCGGGCGTGATCCGCAATCCATGGTGGATCACTACGACTGTTGGTTCATGTGGTATGGATCCCGGATCGAGTCCGGGATGACAACTCAACGATCTGCATTGCGCGATGTGTCTGCGCATTGGCCCATCCAACAATTGCGCATGACCCCTGAGCAGTACGTCCAGCAAAAAGCCGCCGCGTCCGGCAGCAGTTTTTATTACGCCTTCCTGTTTTTGCCCAAAGAAAGACGTGCCGCCATCACCGCCTTTTACGCTTTTTGTCGCGAGATAGACGACGTCGTCGATGAAGTCCAAGACCCTGGCGTTGCCCACACCAAGCTGGCCTGGTGGCATACGGAAGTGCTCAAGTCCTACGCGGGCTCGCCCAGCCATCCGGTGATGAAAGCGCTGATGCCGCTGGCGCCCACCTACCAGATCGAAGCCCGCCACCTGCAAGCGGTGATTGACGGTTGCCAGATGGATCTGGCGCAAAACCGCTATCTCGACTTTCCCAACCTGAAGGCCTATTGCCATCTGGTGGCCGGCATCGTCGGCGAGGTGGCCGCGCGCATTTTCGGGCAGACGCAGCCCGCCACCACGGCTTATGCACACAAACTGGGGCTCGCCTTTCAGATGACCAACATCATCCGCGACGTCGGTGAGGACGCCCTGCGCGGCCGCATTTACTTGCCGATCGACGAGCTGCAGCAGTTCGACGTGAAAGCGCACGAAATTCTCAAGCGCCAGTACTCCGACCGTTTCAGCGCGCTGATGCAGTTCCAGACCCGGCGCGCACTCAGCCTGTACGACGAAGCGCTGGCGCTGCTTCCGGAACCCGACCGCCGCACCCAAAAACCCGGGCTGATGATGGCCAGTATCTACCGCACCCTGCTACGCGAGATCGAAGCCGACGGCTATCAGGTGCTGCATCAGCGTGTCAGCCTGACACCGCTGCGCAAATTCTGGCTGGCCTGGAAAACACAGGCCTTCGGAAAAATTCAATGACCCCCACGCTTGCCGCCACCTGGGCTGCGCGAGGCCTTGCAGGCCGCGGCTTGCGGGACGCCTCGGCTCCGTCGCCTCTCCAAGCCCGCTCAGGCAAGCGCGGAGCCGCAGGCTTGAGCCAGTCGGGAGCCCTGGCTCCCGGAGGTGGTTCGGCGGCGCTCGCGCTGTGAGAACAGCAGTCATCGGCGCCGGCTGGGCGGGCTGCGCTGCGGCGGTCGAAGCGACACGGCTGGGGCAACAGGTCACCGTGATGGAAGCAGCGCGAATTCCTGGCGGGCGGGCGCGGCGGGTAGCCAGCCAGTTGCCCGACGGCACGGCGCTGAAGCTGGACAACGGACAGCACATCCTGATTGGAGCTTACAGCGAGACGCTGCGCCTGATGGCCGACTTGGGGCTGGATGCCGCAGCCTTGTTGCTGCGGATGCCACTGACGCTGCAGTTCCCGGACGGCAGCGGACTGCGCCTTCCCCAACTCCCCACTCCGCTGGACGCACTGGCCGGCATCCTGGGGGCGCGGGGCTGGTCGTGGCGCGACAAGCTGTCGCTGCTGCATGCCGCCATGCGCTGGCAGTGGGCGGATTTCCGCTGCGCGCCCCAGCTATCGGTCGCGCAGTTGTGCCAACCCCTTACACCGCGCGTGATGGCCGCGCTGATTGAACCGCTGTGCGTGTCGGCCCTGAACACGCCGACGGAGCGCGCAAGCGCCCAAGTGTTTTTGCGGGTGCTTCGTGACGCACTTTTTTCAGAGACTGGCGGCTCCAACCTGCTGCTGCCACGGACCGATTTGAGCGCGCTGCTGCCCGACGCGGCGCTGGCCTGGGTGGCGCAGCACGGTGGGGAGGTCTGGCTTGGCAGCCGTGTTCACGCCCTGGCCTGCACGGCTTCCGGCTGGCAGGTGGATGACGCGGTTTTTGACCGCGTGATTCTGGCCTGCCCCCCGGCGGAAGCTGCGCGGCTGGTGCAGACCTGTGGCATGCCGTGCGCGCCGTGGCTGGCGCAGACCCGCAGCCTCCAGTTTGAAGCGATCACCACCGTCTATGCTTTCTCGCCGGGCGCACGTTTGGCCCAACCCATGCTCGCACTGCACGCTGGCGAGCCCGACGGCCAGGCGCCGGCGCAGTTTGTGTTTGACCGGGGCCAGCTCGGCGGCCCGGCAGGTCTGCTGGCCTTTGTGGTCAGTGCCAGCACGGGCGACAGCACCGCGCTGACGCAGCAGGTGCTGGTGCAAGGGCAGCAGCAGCTGGGGATGGCGACGCTGCGCGCCGTGCAAACCATTGTGGAAAAACGCGCGACTTTTGCCTGCCTGCCCGGACTGCAGCGGCCGGTCGCACAGCTGTTGCCGGGGCTGCTGGCCTGCGGTGACTATATTGAAGGCCCCTACCCGGCCACACTGGAAGGCGCATTGCGTTCGGGTTTGCAGGCAGCGCGAATTGCTGCCAAATAAAAATCTGCTTACGCCCGCCCCATAAAGGCTGCCGCCCGATTTTCCCAATACGATCCGCCGGTTTCAGGCTTTGGCGTCGCGCCGTGCCATCGCCCGCAGCTGCAGCTGCGCCGGCCGGGCCAGGCGGTCTGGATGCCCGGGAAGCAGCGATGCCGTCAATTTTCAGTGTCATGGCTGCACGCGGGATTGCTTGAGCAGGTCACACAACTCGCTCAGGGTGGTCACCGTTTCGTGCGGCGAAGAGGGGTGAGTCCACAGGTGGTCGGCCCGGTTGACCCAGGCAGTCTGCATGCCGGCGTTGAGCGCTCCCAGCACGTCCAGCGCGACGTCATCGCCCACATGCAGGACGTTGTACGGCTGCACATCCGCAGCTCCGGCGGCCGCGTGAAAAATGCGGGGGTCCGGCTTGCCAACACCAAACTCCTGCGCACTGATGCTGGCGCAAAAATAGCCACCCAAGCCGATACGCCTGACATCGGCGTTGCCATTGGAAAGTGCCACCAGGGGGTAACGGGACGACAAAAATTTCAGCGCCAGCAACGCGTCGTCAAACAGGGTTACCTGATGCCGTGCGGCAAAAAAAATCTCGAAGGCTTCTTCAGCCAGCAGAGGATTTTCCATCGAGCGGTACAAGGCGACCCGAATTGCCTCGCGCCGAATGGCACTGAGGTTGTACTTGAGATCAGGCCGGGTGCGGACAATTTGCTCACGGATGTCATGCCGCGCCGTGGGGTTGGCAAACAGCGCGGCGGTCTTCGGCGCGTGGTGTCCCAGCCATTCAACGAGTGCGGCTTCGGCCCGCTCGATGACGGGCCAGATTGGCCAAAGGGTGTCGTCCAGATCAAGGGTTATGGCTTTGATTATTGTCAGGTCAAGCATAGGTAGGGGAGAATAACCCATGGCGTTTTCTTCCGAACCCCCCTTCATTCATGGTCAGCCGCCTACGGCCCCAACCGGTACCGCCGTGTTGTATTGCAACCTCGGTACACCCGATGCGCCCACCGCTGCGGCGCTGCGCCCTTACCTCGCCCAGTTTCTGAGCGACCACCGTGTGATCGAAATTCCCAAAGCGCTTTGGTGGCTGATCCTGCACGGCATCATCCTGAGGATTCGACCCAAAAAGTCAGCGGCCAAGTACGCCAGCATCTGGACGCCGGAAGGTTCGCCGCTAAAGGTGTGGACATCCAGGCAGGCAACGCTGTTGCGGGGCTACCTTGGCGAGCGCGGCCACCGCGTCGCGGTACGTTACGCGATGCGTTACGGTCATCCGTCCATCGCCTCACAGCTCGACGCGCTGAAGGCCGAGGGCGCCACGCGTATTTTGGTGCTTCCCGCCTACCCGCACTACAGCGGCACCAGTACCGCCAGTGTGTTCGATGCGGTTTACAGCTGGGCCGCCAAGATACGCCGCATTCCCGAGCTCCGGTTTGTCAACCACTACCACGACCACCCGGGCTACATCGCGGCGCTGGCAGCCCGCGTCCGTGCCCACTGGGCGGCGCATGGCCGGGCGGACCGGCTGGTGATGAGTTTTCACGGCGTGCCCGCGCGCACCCTGCAGCTGGGCGACCCCTACCACTGTGAATGCCACAAAACCGGGCGCCTGCTGGCCGAGCAGCTCGGCCTGTCCAAAGCGCAGTACACCGTCACCTTCCAGTCACGCTTCGGCAAGGCCAAGTGGTTGGAGCCCTACACCGAACCCACGCTGGTGGCCCTGGCGCAGACCGGCGTGAAAAGCGTCGATGTGATGTGCCCGGGCTTTACCGGGGACTGCCTCGAAACGCTGGAAGAAATTGCACAGGAAGCCAGGGAGGCATTCATGCATGCCGGCGGCCAGGCGTTTCACTACATCGCTTGCCTCAATGACAGCCCTGACTGGATTCGTGCGCTGAGCGACCTGACGCAGCAGCACCTCGCTGGTTGGCCGACCCAGTCCGAGCCCGACGCGCAGACACTCGCTGCGTCCCGCGCAGCCGCTCTGGCGCTGGGGGCGAAACAGTAAGTCAGGGGCAATTCGATTTGCTATATTTTTAATAGCTACCCACACAATTACCACCAAGGACTATCGGCCTATTTGTATAAAAATGGCGGGGATGCGCTGTAGCCGCTGTCGACCCACACCCGACTCTTTGCTGCCGGCTGGCTCCGAAAGTCGAAAACCTTCCGAAAGTTTGCGCTGCCGTTGATGCGCCGCAATCTCTGGCTGTGCCGCGGCGATCTCAACCCGACGCCAGAGGATCACCCGGAAGACTCGGCGATGCAGCGCACCGCTCGGCCGGTCGACCATGTTCGGTACATGCGGCGTTGCCACTGGATTTGCTCTACCCAAATGGCTTGCCGCAGGCGACAATGGCCTTGATGTCGTCAAACAATTTGCGGTTCCTGCCCCTGACTGGCAGCTATGAGCCATCCGCCATCCAGCAGCTTGCAGACGGGCGTTTTCTTGTCGTCGAAGATGAAAAGCAGCATCCCTTCAGTCTGCTCACCATCAGCTCTGGCGGAAGTGTCAGCAGCACGCCCCTGAACATGGGTCCCCAGATAGCCGGTGATGCCTTTGGGAAGCTGGATGATCTTGAAGGCGTCGCTCTCGACCGCTTGGGGTTTATCTACGCACTCACCTCGCATTCGCGCGACGATGCCGGTGCAGAGAAGAAGTCCCGTGACAAATTGGTCCAGTTCCGAATCGAGGGTAACCGCCTGGTTGCGCCACGGGTCGTCAACGGGCTAAAGCGCGCTTTGGCAGCGACGCACTCCATCCTGGCCGCTGCGGCCGAGATTCAAGATGTCAAGACCGGCGGCGGGCTCAATATCGAAGCCTTGGAGATCAACCCCGACCAGCAGCGACTGCTGATTGGGTTTCGCAGTCCCTTACAGGGCAATCGGGCCCTCATCGCCAGCGTTGAAAATCCCCGTGTCATGTTTGAAGCAGGCGAGCCGCCCCGGATCTCGGCCACCCTCGAAGCCCTTGATCTCGGCGGGAACGGCATTCGGGGCATGTCCTACATTCCCTGGCTTGAGGGATATCTGGTCGTCAGTGGCCCCGTCGCTCGTGAGCAGGTTCATTTCGAGCTCTGGTTCTGGAGCGGGCATCCAGGCGCGCAGGCACGCCGTGTCACCGTTTCCGGCTTGCAAGGTTTCGAGCGCGCTGAAGGGGTAAGCCCGGCCGTCATCGATGGCAAGGAGCAAATTATCATCGTCAGCGATGACGGTAGCAGGGAAGAAGGACGCTTCGCCCGTTTTCTGCTGCTGAACCCCGGACAACTGCACATCGCGCCTTGATCTGGCAAGCCAAAGCCGAAGGACTGCTGAGTGACGCATCCCTTGCAAGGGACTGGGCAGACCAAGGCCGACCTTGCAACAGACTACCCGATTGAGCGCTGCGAGTAGCTGAACGCAACGTAAACAGTGCCGAGTTGGCAACTTGGTTGACAATCACGGGTTGACCCAACGTTTAATTCCATGACCCCCACCACATCAGAAGCATCTGTCGAACCTGTAGAACCCACGCCACCCACCGATCAATCCAGCAGGCCGGATCGGTCGCGATCAGTTCAACCGGTTCTTGAACAGCTGTTTGAACTCTATCCGCATCTGTTTGGTGCCGAGTTTTTGCCACTCAAGCTTGGAATTTTTCAGGAACTGCTGGCAAACCACCCCGACCAATTCGAGCGTAACACCCTCAAAGCGGCCTTGAGCGTGCATACGCGCTCAGGGCGGTACCTGCAAAGCGTTGCCGCGGGCAAAATGCGTCACGACCTGCAGGGCCTTGCGGTTGAAAACGTGGCCCCGGAGCATGCCTACCTAGCCATGATTGAATTGTTCCGCCGTCGCCAGGGGCGATCCAGGGAGGACTTGCGACCGAAATTGCGTTCACAGCTGGTAGCAGCGTTTGAAGCGTCTGGCCTGACGCGCGCGGAGTACCTGTCCAGGGTGCAGACGAACAATGCTGAAGCCAACGCCCTGCTGGAAGAAGCATTCGCGGAGCGCGACCAGAAGCTGGCCAAGCAAGAGGCACTGCTAAAAGCCTTCGACAGCAGCGGCAAGACCCCCGAAGAGTTTGCCGATATGTACGGACTGGATAAGCGCGACTTGATCAGGGCACTTGATCGGAATCGCCGCCTGCAATGCCCTGCGACCAACCCTTGAAGATTGAGTACATGGACCACCCGCACGACGTCGGGCAATGGCTGACCGACCTGGAGATCAAGGCCACAATCACTGAAGACCTGCTTGATCAACTCGCCCAGCGCAGTGTCTCAATCTTGATTGAACGAAATTTAATCTCGCCGCTCCGGTAGTTTGACTACGATGCCAAATGTGGGCACGACACAGCGCGTTAGCGAAGACCGGTATCAAGGACTTTAGATTCCATGACTGGCGCCATACGTGGGCATCATGGCATCGTCAGGCGGGAATGTCTTGCCATGAACTCAAAGACCTGGGTCGCTGGACGTCGCGCAAGATGGCAGACCGCTATGCCAAGTTTCAACAGAGAATTGTTGTCCGCAGCGTCTCGAATTGTGCGCGGCGGAAGTGACCCGAACGTGGTGGAGTTGTCACGTTTTCGTCACGTTTAGAAAGACGAAAGGCCAGCACTTACGCGCCAGCCCTAGTATTTCTTGGCTCCTCAACCTGGGCTCGAACCAGGGACCTACGGATTAACAGTCCGGCGCTCTACCAACTGAGCTATTGAGGAATACAGCCTTCGATTATAGCCATATTCACTAGGCTTCTTCGTCGGTCCTCCAGCTTGGTCCTGACCAATGCGTGTAGGTTACCATTTGAGCAAGGCTTGTCGAACCTCCTCATAAACCACCGGCTGAAACGATCAACAGGCTGGCTTAAACCCCTTTACTTTTCACATTCCTTCCATGCGGAAGTCGCCCCACCCCCTGCCATGGCTTGCTGCTGATGAACCATTTCCATCGGTGGAAACCGCGTGGGCCAGGAACGATCCCGCACCAGGCTTGCTGGCGGCAGGTCGGGCGCTGAATGTGTCCACCTTGCTGCAGGCGTATGCACTTGGCATATTTCCATGGTACGGGGCGGACCAGCCCATTTTGTGGTGGAGCCCCGACCCACGCATGGTGCTGCGTACGCAGGATTTCAAACTCCATCGCTCGTTGCGTAAAAGCCTGATGCGTTTTATCGACTCGGCTGGCCATCACATCCGGTTTGATACGGCCTTTGCAGAGGTGATCCATGCCTGCGCCACGACGCCGCGCGCCGGCCAGCCAGGGACCTGGATTCTGCCGGACATGGTTCGGGCTTACACCGCCTTGCACGAGGCCGGCCATGCCCACAGTGTTGAAACCTGGATGGATGGCGAACTGGTCGGTGGGCTTTATTGCGTCAATCTGGGCGGGATGGTGTTTGGTGAGTCGATGTTTGCACACCAGACCGATGCGTCCAAGGTGGCCTTGGCAGCGCTGGTGGCTTTCTGCAGGGCTCAAGGCATTGCCATGATTGATTGCCAGCAAAATACACGGCATCTGGCCTTCGTCGGTGCGGCCGAGATTCCTCGCACGGAGTTTGTCGCCCATGTAGCCAAAATCGCCACCGAAACACCTCCTCGATGGCGATTTGACCCTCTATACTGGAATCAAATTTTGACGGCCAAAGCGACCTGACGACGTGACGAACCTCAAAGAGTTACCCCTTCAGACGTTGCAGTTTTATGCGACGGCGCCTTACCCCTGCAGTTATCTTCCTGGCAGACAGGCACGCTCACAAGTCGCTACACCCAGCCACCTGATTCACAATGCCGCCTATTCGGAACTGGTGACGAACGGCTTTCGCCGCAGCGGCATGTTTACTTACCGCCCCTACTGCGACGGCTGCCAGGCTTGCGTCCCTTTGCGTGTTCCCGTCAGCACCTTTCAACCTGACCGTAGCCAGCGCCGGGCCTGGAAGCGCCACCAATTTCTGCAGGCTCGCGTTCTCAAGCTATGCTTCATGTCCGAGCACTACCAGCTGTACCTGCGCTACCAGAACGGTCGCCACGCGGGCGGCGGCATGGACCATGACAGCATTGATCAATACACGCAGTTCCTGCTGCAAAGTCGCGTCAATTCACGCCTGGTAGAGTTCCGTGAAACCCTGCCCTATGGCGAGGTCGGTGCGCTAAAAATGGTGTCTATTCTTGACGTACTGGAGGATGGCGTTTCGGCGGTGTATACGTTTTACGAACCCGACTTACGGGCTAGTTATGGCAACTACAGCGTGCTGTGGCAAATTGAGCAGGCCAAACTGCTGGGTCTACCCTATGTCTATCTCGGTTACTGGATCGCCCAGAGCCCGAAAATGAACTACAAAGCCCGGTTTTTACCGAATCAGATTCTTGTGGATGGGCAGTGGATGCTGTCCGAAAATCCGGAATCGCATCCTGGCGGATAAGCGCGCGGCATACAACCCACCGCGGACAAGAACAGTGATCAAAATGGGGCGCCTTGATTTCACAAGCTAAAATCTGGTGCAAAAACTGCCTATGAGAAAGCTTGATCCCCTCTCCCCGCCCGCCAAGCCAACCGTTCAGGTGCTTGAGCGGATGTTTTCCCTGCTAGAAATTTTGGCTGGCCGAGAAGAAGCCGTCTCGCTCAAGGAAATCAGCGAAAAATCCGGCTTGCATCCGTCGACCGCTCACCGCATCCTGAATGATCTGGCCACTGGCCGTTTTGTGGACCGCCCTGCAGCCGGCAGTTACCGGCTCGGAATGCGCTTGCTGGAGCTCGGCAATCTGGTGAAAGCGCGCTTGAGTGTGCGCGATGCGGCCTTGATTCCAATGCGGGAGCTGCACAAGTTGACCCAGCAACCCGTCAACCTGAGCCTGCGCCAGGGTGATGAAATCATTTACGTCGAACGCGCGTATAGCGAACGCTCTGGCATGCAGGTTGTGCGGGCTATCGGAGGACGCGCGCCTCTGCACTTGACCTCGGTAGGCAAGCTATTTCTGGCCTTTGACGATCCCCAGCGCCTGCGCACCTATGCCACGCGCACCGGTTTGCCGGGGCACACCCGAAACAGCATTACCCAACTGGTAGCGCTGGAGCGCGAACTGTCAAAGGCACGCCAGTACGGCATCGCCCGCGACAACGAGGAACTGGAATTGGGGGTGCGCTGCATGGCCGCCGGCATTTACGACGATCAAAGCAGGCTGGTGGCGGGTCTGTCGATTTCGGCGCCGGCAGACAGGCTGGACGAAAGCTGGTTGCCCAAACTGCAGGCCACCGCGCACGAGATCTCGGTTGCATTGGGCTACAAGTCCAACAATTTCAAATAAAAAGGTCGATAACCCTTGATGCTATTGCGCATATAGCTATCATTATAATAGCTAAAAACGTTGGCTCGGACGCTTCTTCAAAACCAGCGCACCGTCTTTCACCGCGATACCTCAGCCGTGTGCGGGGCTGGCTGCAGCGCTAATTTTGGGTGCGCCAATCGGCCGCGACTCTACCCAGCGGCGCACCCGCTCGGCGTCACCGAGGCGGCTTAACTTGCCAGCCGAGTCAAGAAACACCATGATCAGTTTACGGCCAGCAATTTTTGTCTGCATGACCAGGCATTGCCCGGCTTCCGAGATGTAGCCCGTCTTTTGCAGGCCGATGTCCCACTCAGGATTTTTCACCAGGCGGTTGGTGTTGTTGTACTGCAGCGTGCTCTTGCCGACCGCGACCTGGTGACCGGTGGAGGTAGACAATTCGCGCAATACTGGATCGGCATGTGCCGCATTCACCAGCGCGGCCAGATCCTGTGCGCTGGACTGGTTCTGGCTGGACAAGCCGGTGGGCTCAACGTAGCGAGTGCCCTTCATCCCAAGCGTTTTGGCTTTGTCATTCATCAGATTGACGAAAGTGGACATGCCCCCCGGATAGGTACGACCGAGCGCATAGGCAGCACGGTTTTCACTCGACATCAGCGCCAGATGGAGCAGTTCGCCGCGCGTCAGGCTGCTGCCCACTCGCAGCCGTGAGCTACTGCGTTTTTCAGTGTCCACGTCATCCTGGGTGATGGTGATCATTTCGTCCATCGGCAGTTGTGCGCCGCTGATGATCATGCCCGTCATAAGCTTGGTCAACGAAGCAATGGGAAGCACCGCATGGTCATTTTTACTGAACAGCACTTCCTGCGTGTCCTGGTCAATCACCAAAGCTACGCTGGATTTCAATTCAAGCAGATCCTGTGCGCCCTGCAAACCAGCAATGTGTCCAAATGACAAACGAGGCGGCGCCACTATGGTGATGACGGACTTGCGTTTGGCCTTGGTAACGAAAGTAACACTTTTTCGGGTGGGAACAACTTTTTTAGCAGAAACTTTGGTGGCATCAGCTTTTTTAATCAAGGGCCGTTTGGCAGTCGCGCCCTCGGCAACAGGCAAAATCAAAGCGGCCGAGAAGGTAAGAGATCCAACGATCTGTAAGGCACGTTTGAAAAACAGATTCAGCGTGATGGACATTGATTCGCCTCCGGTTGAGATTGCTGCGATGCTGCAGTGTATCCAAATAGAAAAAGTCACGCAATATCAAACGCTTGCGTAACTTTCCTAAACGCAATGGTGAACGTTCAGGTAATTCCATTTTTCGGCGTGCCAAAATTGCCAACGCTTACTAAACCTTTGAATTTAAAGGATTTTTTGGAAGATTCTCGCCGTCAACCCTGAGCTGCCACCCTGTCAGCTTTACTTTGCAATTTGCTCAATGCGCTTAGATACGCCTTAGCGGAGGCAACCACAATGTCCGGATCAGCCCCTACTCCGTTGACGACCCGGCCGCTGTTTTGTAACCGCACCGTGACCTCTCCCTGGCTCTCAGTAGAGCCGCTGATGGCGTTCACAGAATAAAGCACCATCTCTGCGCCGCTTCTGACCTGAGTCTCGATGGCCTTGAGGGAAGCATCTACAGGTCCATTCCCGTCCGATTGGCCCCTGACTTCTTTGCCATGCACGGTAAAAACGATACTCGCATGCGAACGCTCGCCCGTTTCGCTGTGCTGGGACAAAGAGACAAATCCATATTGCTCTTTCTCGTGGGAAAGACTTTCATCGCTGATCAGGGCAAGAATGTCTTCGTCGAAAATTTCGCTCTTACCGTCGGCCAGCTCCTTGAACCGCGCAAAAGCTGCATTGGTATCCGCTTCGCTTTCCATGTGAATGCCGAGATCCTGCAAACGCTGCTTGAACGCATTACGGCCGCTGAGCTTGCCCAACACTATCTTGCTGGCACTCCAGCCCACGTCTTCCGCACGCATGATCTCGTAGGTTTCGCGCGCCTTCAGCATGCCGTCCTGGTGGATGCCGGAGGCGTGTGCAAAGGCATTGGCCCCGACCACAGCCTTGTTCGGCTGCACGACAAAGCCGGTGGTCTGGCTCACCATGCGACTGGCAGCCACAATGTGCAGCGGGTCAATGTTCATCTCCAGATCGAAATAGTCCTTGCGCGTTCTGACGGCCATGACGACCTCTTCCAGCGAGCAGTTGCCGGCGCGCTCACCCAGGCCATTAATCGTGCACTCCACCTGGCGGGCACCGCCAATCTTCACGCCAGCCAGCGAATTGGCAACCGCCATGCCAAGATCGTTGTGGCAATGCACCGACCAGATCGCCTTGTCGCTGTTGGGCACGCGCTCGCGAAGTGTCTTGATGAAGTTACCGTAGAGCTCGGGAACGGCATAACCCACGGTGTCGGGCACATTGATGGTGGTCGCGCCTTCGGCAATGGCGGCCTCAAGCACTCGACACAAAAAGTCCACGTCGCTACGGTAGCCGTCCTCGGGACTGAACTCTACATCGGCCACCAGATTTCGCGCAAAACGTACCGAAAGCTTCGCTTGTTCCAGCACCTGCTCGGGCGTCATTCTCAGCTTCTTTTCCATGTGCAGCGCGCTGGTGGCAATGAACGTATGGATGCGTGCGGAACGAGCGCCCTTGAGTGCTTCGGCTGACCGGGAAATATCGCGGTCATTGGCGCGCGAGAGCGAACAGATGGTGGAATCCTTGATCGCATTGGCGATCGCCTGAACGGCCTCGAAGTCGCCGTTGGAGCTTGCCGCAAAACCGGCCTCAATTACATCAACTTTCAGGCGCTCAAGCTGGCGAGCTATGCGCAATTTCTCATCTTTGGTCATGGATGCGCCTGGCGATTGCTCACCGTCACGCAGGGTGGTGTCAAAAATAATCAGTCTGTCGGTCATGGCAAGCTCCTGGTGGGCTGGTCGCAGTCGTACTTCGGAGATGGAAAATCAGTGCGCTATGGTATCCGCCGCAGCGTCCTGTGCGGTCTTGCTGCGCTGCAGGCCCGAGACAATGGCCTTGAGCGACGCCGACACGATGTTGCCATCCATGCCGACGCCAAAGAGCGTCTGCTCGTTGATGCGTAACTCGAGGTAGGCCACGGCCTGCGCAGCGGCGCCCGCACCAATGGCATGCTCGTGGTAGTCCAGCACGCGAACGGCTTGGCCCGTCGCCGCATTTAGGCCTGCGACAAATGCGTCAATCGGGCCCGTACCCGAGCCTTCGACCTGGTGGCTCTTACCGGCAACTTGCACGTCGGCCTTGATATTGAACGACTTGCCACCAGCTTTGCCGGTTTCCTCAATCACCAGATGCTGTGGCGCGGCGATGGTACGCATGCCGTATTCTTTTTCGAAGAGCACGAAAAGGTCTTGCGCCGTCAATTCCTTGCCGGTAGCGTCCATAACGCCCTGCACGACCTGACTGAACTCGATCTGCAAGCGGCGCGGGAGCTCAAGGCCGAACTCACTTTCGAGCAGGTAGGCAATGCCGCCCTTGCCCGACTGGCTGTTAACCCGAATGACGGCCTCGTAACTGCGGCCCAAGTCTTTCGGATCGATCGGAAGGTAGGGCATGTCCCAGACATCCTCTTCGCGGCGCGCCGCAAACGCTTTTTTGATAGCGTCCTGGTGGGAGCCCGAAAACGACGTGTAGACAAGGTCGCCAGCGTAAGGATGGCGCGGGTGCACCGGCAATTGATTGCAATGTTCAACGGTGCGGCGAATCTCATCGATTTCAGAAAAATCGAGGCCGGGTGAGACGCCTTGTGTGTAGAGGTTAAGCGCAACATTGACCAGATCGACGTTGCCGGTGCGTTCGCCGTTGCCGAACAGACAACCTTCGATGCGGTCGGCGCCGGCCATCAGGGCAAATTCGCCTGCAGCCGTGCCTGTGCCGCGGTCGTTGTGCGGATGGACCGAGAGCACGATGGCATCGCGCCGCGCGAGGTGGCGGTGCATCCACTCCATCATGTCGGCAAAGATATTCGGCGTCGAATGCTCAACCGTCGAAGGCAGGTTGATGATGCATTTGTGTGCGATCGTTGGCTGCCAGACCCCGGTGACCGCATCAACAACGCGTTTGGAAAATTCGAGTTCAGTGCCCGACCACATTTCAGGCGAATACTGAAACGTCCACTGCGTGCCCGGCTGTTCGGCAGCCAACTTCATGAACAGGCACGCGTTGTCGGCAGCGAGCTTGACGATTTCGTCTTCGTCCATGCCCAGCACGACGCGGCGCATGACCGGAGCGGTGGCGTTGTAGAGGTGCACGATGGCTTTTTTGGCACCTTTGAGCGCCTCGAACGTGCGGCGGATCAGCGGCTCGCGCGCCGGAGTGAGCGCCTGGATGGTGACATCGTCCGGAATGAGTTTGTCGTCGATGAGACGGCGGAGAAAGTCGAATTCAACCTGGGAGGCCGAAGGGAAACCGACTTCGATTTCCTTGAAACCGATCTTCACGAGGGTATCGAACATCTTGAGCTTGCGCGGGATGTCCATCGGCTCGATCAAGGCCTGATTTCCGTCACGCAGATCGACACTGCACCAGATGGGCGCGTGCTTCAGTACGGCATCCGGCCAGCTACGGTCTGCAAGACGAATGGGGGAGAAGGCTTTGTATTTGCTCGAAGGTGTTTTCAACATATTCATCTCGTCAACTCTGTAATTTCAAAACCAGCAACCCAAAGAAAAACGACCCGTTGCTGGTGCAGACGGGCCGTTGAATTGGGTGTACGCGTGCGCGCTACCTTCTCCGCCCGATGGCAGATAGCAGTAGTGCTAGCGAAATTGGTTTCATAAATATCAATGTATCACAATAATTTTCGTCGCGCTACGCCGGGGGGCATTGCCCCAGCCGCCACTTTCAACTTTCATTTGTGCAGGCCACGCTCATCCGGTTCGTCGGTAGAGGTAGAAATCACGCTGGTCTGCAAACCTTTGGCTTTACGCCACACATACAGCGCGTATCCGGAAACGCCGTAGACGACAAACAATCCAAACATCACGGTAGGCGGGTCAATATTGACCACGGCAATGCCCAGGGCAATCAGCACAATCACGGCAAACGGAACGCTGCGCTTGAGGCTGAGATCCTTGAAACTGTAAAAAGGCACATTGGTCACCATGGTCAAGCCTGCGTAAAGCGTCAGGGCAAACATGACCCAGCGCACCTCTTCGCCGTGGATGCCCGCTTCGTCCATCAGCCAGATAAAACCCGCCACCAGCGCCGCCGCAGCCGGCGAAGGCAGTCCCTGGAAAAACCGCTTGTCGACGACCGCCGTATTCACGTTAAACCGGGCAAGCCTGAGCGCGGCGCAGGCGCAGTACACAAAAGCCGCAATCCAGCCCCAGCGACCAAGGCTGGTCAGGGCCCACACGTAAGCAATCAGCGCAGGGGCCGCTCCAAACGACACCATGTCGGACAAAGAGTCCATTTGCTCGCCAAAAGCACTCTGGGTGTTGGTCATGCGTGCCACGCGGCCATCGAGGCTGTCCAGCACCATGGCGGAAAACACGCCAATCGCAGCTTGGTCAAACCGCCCATCCATCGCCATCACGATGGCATAAAAACCGCCAAACAGTCCGGCCAGCGTGAACAGGTTGGGCAGTATGTAGATGCCCTTGCGCCGCTTGCGCGGCACCAGCTCATCCGGTTCTATTCCGGAGTCATTGCCATCATGCATAAACTTTGCTCCCGGTTTCTGGCCGGTTTGCGCCGACAGCTCGAACAAGAGTGGGAAAGTCGACCGGGTCGCAGGCCCGAAAACATCGCTGCATGGCCGAGTTGGCGTGGCAACAAGGGCGCGCAGATGGTAATTGATTCATGAGGGGAGGATACCAAACGAAAGCCTCGGCAAATGAAAAAGCCGCGCAAGTATTTTGCGCGGCTTGAGGGCCTGAGCTTGGCTGAACCCTGTCGGGCTCAACCGGGCCGTTAGTTGCGAGTCTGGTCAACCAGCTTGTTTTTCGCAATCCAGGGCATCATGGCGCGGAGTTTTTCGCCCACGATTTCAATCTCGTGCTCGGCGTTCAGGCGGCGGCGGCTCAACAAAGTGGGCGCGCCGGCACGGTTCTCCAGCAGGAAACTTTTGGCGTATTCGCCGGTCTGAATGTCTTTCAGGCACTTGCGCATGGCTTCCTTCGTGGCCGAGGTCACGATGTTCGGGCCGATCACGTACTCGCCGTATTCGGCATTGTTCGAGATCGAGTAGTTCATGTTGGCGATGCCGCCTTCATAAATCAGGTCAACGATCAGCTTGAGCTCATGCAGGCATTCAAAGTACGCCATTTCAGGGGCGTAGCCGGCTTCCACCAGCGTCTCAAAGCCCGCCTTGATCAGCTCAACCGTACCGCCGCACAAAACGGCCTGCTCGCCGAACAGGTCAGTTTCAGTTTCTTCGCGGAAGTTGGTTTCAATGATGCCGGCCTTGCCCCCGCCGTTCGCCATCGCATAGCTCAGGGCCAAGTCACGGGCCTTGCCGCTTTTGTCCTGATGCACAGCGACCAGGTGGGGAACGCCGCCGCCCTGGGTGTAGGTATTGCGGACCGTGTGGCCAGGAGCTTTCGGGGCGACCATCCAGACGTCGAGGTCGGCGCGCGGAATCACTGCGCCGTAATGCACATTGAACCCGTGGGCGAAGACCAGCGACGCGCCCTGCTTGATGTTGGGGGCAACGTCGTTGGTGTAGACGGCGCCGATCTGTTCGTCCGGCAACAAAATCATCACCACATCAGCAGCTTTCACGGCATCTGCCACTTCGGCCACCTTGAGGCCGGCTTTTTCAACCTTGGGCCATGAAGCACCGCCTTTGCGCAAGCCGACAACGACCTTGACGCCGCTGTCATTCAAATTTTGCGCATGGGCGTGACCCTGGCTGCCGTAACCAATGATGGCGACGGTTTTACCCTTGATCAGGCTCAGGTCGCAGTCTTTGTCGTAATAAACTTTCATTTTTCTCTTTCGAAATAAGTTCTGGCGAAAATGCCCTTCGACAGGCTCAGGGCGAACGGTCAACGCACATCGCCACTCCTAGAAGCCTGTCGGACTTGGGAATCGTCGGCTTCAAATCGACCCGACGCCCCCAAGCCCAACAGGCTCCTTGAATCCGTTCGCGTTGAGCCTGCCGAAACGCGCGCACGGACAGTTGAAATCACACTCTGAGAATTCTCTCGCCACGGCCGATGCCGCTGGAGCCGGTGCGCACGGCTTCAAGAATTGCACTGCGGTCAATCGCCTCCAGAAACGCATCGTTTTTGGACTGGTCCCCGGTCAGCTCAATCGTGTAACTCTTCTCGGTCACGTCAATGATCCGACCGCGAAATATATCAGCCATGCGCTTCATTTCTTCGCGCTCCTTGCCGACGGCGCGGACCTTGACCATCATCAATTCGCGTTCGGTATAAGCGCCTTCGGTCAGGTCCACCACCTTGACGACTTCGATGAGCCGGTTCAAGTGTTTGGTGATCTGCTCGATCACGTCGTCAGAGCCGGTGGTCTGAATTGTCATGCGCGACAGACTGGCGTCTTCGGTTGGCGCCACCGTCAGGCTCTCAATGTTGTAACCACGCGCAGAGAACAGGCCGACCACGCGGGAAAGAGCGCCCGGCTCGTTTTCCAGCAAAACTGCAATGATGTGTTTCATAAGAAGATTCCTCTTTTCGCTGCCCTTCCCTGCGCACGGTAATGTGCAGGCTCGGCAGGCAATAGATTCGTCAGTTGACGGTTGATGAATGAATTCTGGCGGCTTAAAGGTCTTCTGACCCGAGCAGCATTTCAGTGATGCCCTTGCCGGCCTTAACCATCGGAAACACGTTTTCGGTGGGATCGGTGCGGAAGTCCATGAACACGGTGCGGTCCTTGAGCTTGCGCGCTTCACGCAGGGCGGGTTCGACGTCCTGCGGTTTTTCGATCAGCATGCCGACATGCCCGTAGGCTTCAGCCAACTTGACGAAGTTGGGCAACGCATCCATGTAGCTGCTACTGTAGCGGCCCTCGTAATCGACCTCCTGCCACTGCCGCACCATGCCCAGGTAGCGGTTGTTCAGCGACACGATCTTGATCGGCGTGTTGTACTGCAGGCAGGTTGACAGCTCCTGGATGCACATCTGCACAGAACCTTCGCCGGTGATGCAATAGACCTCGCTGTCGGGTTTGGCCAGCTTGATACCCATGGCATACGGTATACCGACACCCATGGTGCCCAGGCCGCCGGAGTTGATCCAGCGGCGCGGCTCGTCAAAGCGGTAATACTGAGCTGCCCACATCTGGTGCTGGCCCACATCTGACGTGATGTAGGTGTCGGCGTCCTTGGTCATGTTCCACAGTGTTTCGACCACGTACTGCGGCTTGATCACGTCGCCGGACCCCATGCTGTATTTCAGGCAGTCGCGCTTGCGCCAGGCTTCAATCGTTTCCCACCAGTTGCCCAGGGCGTTGCTGTCGGCCTGGAGGCCGGACTCTTTGATCATCGCGATGAGCTCGGTCAGTACGTCCTTGACGTCGCCGACGATGGGGATGTCCACCTTGACACGTTTGGAGATGCTCGACGGGTCAATATCGATGTGGATGATCTTGCGTTCATTTTGCGCAAAGTGTTTCGGGTTACCGATCACCCGGTCGTCAAAACGGGCGCCGACAGCCAGCAGCACGTCGCAGTTTTGCATCGCGTTATTGGCTTCAATCGTGCCGTGCATGCCCAGCATGCCGAGAAATTTTTTGTCGCTGGCCGGGTAGGCGCCCAAACCCATCAAGGTATTGGTGCAGGGGTAACCCAGCATGTCCACCAGGGTGCGCAGCTCTTGCGAGGCATTGCTCAGCAAGACGCCGCCGCCGGTGTAAATGTAAGGCCGCTTGGCCGACATCAGCAGTTGCAGCGCTTTGCGTATCTGCCCGCCATGGCCTTTGCGCACGGGATTGTAGGAGCGCATTTCGACAGTTTGAGGATAGCCGGTGTAAAGCGTCTTGTTGAAAGAGACGTCTTTGGGGATGTCGACCACCACCGGCCCCGGACGACCACTGCGGGCGATATGAAAGGCCTTTTTCAGGGTTTCGGCCATCTGGCGCACGTCCTTGACCAGAAAGTTGTGCTTGACGATGGGTCGAGTGATGCCCACGGTGTCGCACTCCTGGAAGGCATCAAGGCCGATGGCGTGCGTAGGCACCTGTCCGGTGATGATCACCATCGGGATGCTGTCCATATAGGCCGTGGCAATGCCGGTGACGGCGTTGGTCACGCCGGGGCCGGAGGTGACCAGAGCAACGCCGACATCACCCGTGGCGCGGGCATACCCGTCGGCAGCATGGACGGCCGCCTGCTCGTGGCGCACCAGGATATGCTGAATCGAGTCCTGCTTATAAAAAGCGTCGTAGATATGCAGAACGGCACCGCCGGGATAGCCCCAGACGTGTTTAACGCCTTCTGCCTGCAGCGCTTTCACGAGGATTTCAGCGCCCCGGAGCTCTTGCGAAGAATTTGAGTTGGCAGATGCTGCCGCTGCTGCCGAAGCGATTTCGGCCTTTGTAATTTCCATGATGAACCTTTGTGAATTTCTCTAACGAAATACCTTGGGTGCCTCTTCACCCACTCTTGTGGAGCAGCGTCGAGACTTGAGGCCAAAACTATGGGCGGAAACATATACCGCCGAATCATGACCCGTTTGCTGTTTGAATTGCAGTTCGTATTATGGCACCAGCCTGCCTTCCGCCTTTGAAAACCCCAAAAAAGTCCAGCCAGCGCGGTGCTTGATGCGATAATTTTGTAACTCGTGTACACCGCCGGTGGCAGCAAAAAACATAACAATGACAGCGCTGGGACAAACCGGGACTCAAACCGTTGGCAACTGAACAAGAACTATCCGATTTCCTGAAAAACGTTGAAAAACGCGCCTTCAAGCGCAGCGTTTACCACGTTCGGGACGCCGAAGCGGCGCTCGATATCGTTCAGGACAGCATGATGAAGCTGGCCCAGCACTACGGCGACAAGCCCGCGGCCGAATTGCCCATGCTGTTCCAGCGCATCCTGTCCAACACCACGCTGGACTGGTTCCGTCGCCGCAAGACCCGCAACGCGCTGTTTTCCAACATGAGCGACTTCGAATCCGCCGGAGACGACGGAGATTTTGATTTGCTTGAAACTTTAGAGACCTCAACCAGCTCTGAAGGTACGGAGAGCGCCCAGGACGCCACTGAACGCGCTCAAATCTTGCGTGAAATTGAACTGGAGATCAAGGAGCTCCCCGGCCGTCAACGAGAAGCCTTTCTAATGCGTTACTGGGAGGAGATGGACGTGGCTGAAACAGCTGCTGCCATGGGTTGCTCTGAAGGTAGCGTGAAAACGCATTGTTCAAGAGCCGTCCATGCACTCAGTAAAGCTTTGGCCGCCAGGGGAATAAAATTATGACGCACTCACTGCAAAAACGCACCGAAATCCTCCAGGACCGCTTCGGCCTAAAGACCGCTTCCTACCTTTCTGCCGGTGCAACAGACCTGCCTTACGATATTTCTGAGCGCCTGCGCGCTGCCCGTGCCCAGGCTGTGGCCGTGCGCAAGATCGCCAAAGTCCAGACAGCGCCAGCTGTCGCCTCATCAGGCGCAGGCTCGGCACTCACCTGGGGTTCTGACGAGGGTTTCAGCCTGTGGAGCCGGATTGGCTCGGTACTGCCACTGATTGCCCTGGTCGTGGGCTTGTTGACCATCAATTCCCTGCAGACAGACAATTTCGTCCTGGAACTGGCCGAGGTGGATTCGGCCTTGCTGACCGATGAACTGCCGCCCGACGCTTTCTCCGACCCCGGATTTGTGCAGTTTCTCAAAGCCAACCGCTAAATCCGGTTTGTCCGCTACGGAAAAAAAACTGCGCCGATGATTGAGCCAACGACCTGCCACCGCGCGCGCGCGCGCCGCCTGCATACAAGAGGCTGGACACGGTTGATGTCCGGCCTGTTGCTGCTTTCCCTGGTCCTGTTCTTTGGGCTGACCACCTCAACCCGGACCATCGCCCAGTCAACCGCAACGGTTGCATCCGCGCCGGCCACAACCGTTGCCGCTCAGGCACGCTCCCGCCCGGACTGGACCGAGCTGCCTACCCGGCAGCAGGAAATCCTCAGGCCGCTGGCATCCAGCTGGATATCCCTGAGCGAAGGCCACAAACGCAAGTGGCTGCAAATGGCCAAAAGCTACCCGGCACTGTCCGCTGAAGAGCAGGCCAAAATGCAGGGCCGCATGCAGGAATGGGTGGCGCTCAGCCCACAACAGCGTGCCCAGGCCCGCTTGAATTTTGCAAAAACCAACGAGCTGTCCAAAGAACTGACTCCAGAAGAGAAACAAGCCAAGTGGCAGGCCTATCAATCGCTCAGTGATGATGAAAAACGAAAACTCGCCGCCAAGGCTCCGCCCAAGCCTCTGGGCGCGGCACCCGCGGCCAAACCGGTCGCGCCCCAGAAGCTGGCCACCGTGCCCTCAAGCACAGACAAGCAAAAGGGCAAAACAGCGCCTAAAATTGCGGATTCGCGGTCGATTGAAGGCCAGCCCGGGGTGACACCGGCGACAGCGCCGGCCGCCACGCCCGGCGTGACGCCGATCCAGCCCCACTAGTACTGCAACCCGGAAGTAGCGAAACATAATGAAAGTGATGGCTTCGTGCCCAGGGCAAGGCGCAAGCCGCGGCGAAGGCTGGCCGCCTTCGCAAGGGCTGCAACGCCGCCGGGGGTGGGAAGACGCGCTTTCATGTTTCGATATTTTCGGGTTGCAGTACTAGGCTCGCCAACTGGCCCTGAAAAAGGCCTCAATGTTGGGCGATCCGGGGTAATGCCCTTAATCGTCCTCACCTAACTACTAAAAATTGATGATTATTCAGGCCCAGCACGCACAAACTCCTTCATTGCGCAGGCGCATGGCCTGCTGGATGTACGAAGGCCTGCTGATGTTCGGCGTTGTCTTCATCGCCGGCTACCTGTTTGGCACGCTGAGCCAGACACGCAACGCGCTCGACAACCGCCACGCCCTGCAGGCATTTCTGGTTGTTGTTTTCGGCATTTATTTTGTCTGGTTCTGGGCCAAGGGTCAGACCCTGGCGATGAAAACCTGGAATATCCGCGTGCTCGACACGCAGGGTGCAGCGATCACCCAAAAGCGTGCGCTGCTGCGTTATGCGTTGAGCTGGTTGTGGTTTTTACCGCCGCTGGCCGTCGGCTGGCTAGTCGGCCTACCCGGCCTGGAGACCGCCGTGCTGGCGATGGGCTGGATCGCCATTTGGGCAATTTTGTCGCGCTTTCATCCGGACCGCCAGTTCTGGCACGACGCGCTGGCGGGCACCCGGCTGGTGAGCAGCCTGCCGGTCAGCCCTGTGGTCAGCGCGGCTTGACGGCGGCTTCTGGTGTTCCAAATAGCAACGGGCGCTTCAAACTGCCACAGAGCTGCGCGACAATCCGTCCATGTCCGAACAAGCTTCTTCTCCCGCGCTTCAGACCTGCAAAACGTCGACGGCCGCATCCGCCAATCGGCCCGTCAACCCCCAGAAAGACCGTAAGGGCTTGAACCGCGTCTGGCATGCGCTCGGCTACTCGGCGGCGGGCTTGCGGGCGGGCTGGCACGAGACGGCCTTCCGTCAAGAGGCGCTCGCATCCCTGCTGCTACTGCCGGCCTCCGTCTGGCTGGGTCGCAGCTGGGTCGAAACTGCCCTGCTCGCCGGTACTGTGATTTTGATCATGATTGTCGAGCTACTCAACACCGGCATAGAAACTGCAATCGACCGCATCGGCCCCGAATGGCATGACCTGTCCAAACGCGCTAAAGACATGGGCAGCGCTGCCGTGTTGCTGAGCCTGCTGCTGTGCGCAGGTACCTGGGCCATGGCCTTGTTTCAGAGGTTTTTCGGATGAAGCCCGCTTTTTCGGTGTGCGTCTATTGCGGTTCGCGCCCCGGCAGCCGCCCGGAATTTGCCGAAGCCGCGCGCCAGGTTGGCAGCTGGATTGGCGAGCACGGCGGCCAGTTGGTCTATGGCGGCGGGCGCAATGGGCTGATGGGCATTTTGGCCGACGCCACCCTGGCGGCGGGTGGCCGCGTGATTGGCGTCATTCCAAAAGCGCTGGTTGAAAAAGAATGGGCCCACACGGGCTGCACCGAGCTGCACATTGTGGACACCATGCATGAGCGCAAACGCATGATGGCCGAACACGCCGACGCGTTTTTGTCGCTGCCTGGCGGCATCGGCACCCTGGAAGAATTTTTTGAGGTCTGGACCTGGCGCCAGCTGGGCTACCACGCCAAACCGGTGGGCCTGCTCAATCTGGACAGCTATTACAAGGATCTGCTGGCCTTTTTGAGCTCGTCCGTCAAAAACGGCTTCATGAGCGACTGGCAGATGGCCCTGATTTGCGTCGCCAGCGAGCCGAAGCAGTTACTGCAGCAGTTGGTGCAGGCGGCGGGAATGGCGCCCGACGTGCTACGGCTCGACCAGATTTAAATCTCTCTTACCGGCGCCGAACCCATGGATCCGGATCGAGTCCGGGAGGACAAATTAGGCTGTCTTTGAGGGCTTGACCCGCAATCCATTGGGCCGGGACGACAAGGAGCAAGGGCCTCACAGAACGGTATTGGGCCTAGACCGCGGCTTCGTCTTCTTCCCCGGTACGGATACGCACCACACGCTCGACGCTGGTGATGAAAATCTTGCCATCGCCGATCTTGCCGGTGCGCGCGGCACGCACGATGGCCTCGACGCAGCGGTCCACGTCCTCGGTTTTCACCACCACTTCGACCTTCACTTTAGGCAGGAAGTCGACCACATACTCAGCGCCGCGGTAGAGCTCGGTGTGGCCTTTTTGGCGGCCAAAGCCCTTCACTTCCGTCACGGTCAGGCCGGTGACGCCACATTCGGCCAGGGCTTCACGGACTTCTTCGAGTTTGAAAGGTTTGACGATGGCGGTAATTTGTTTCACTGGGCGACTCCGTTGGTGTTCAAAGATTGTCGAGCATAACGGTGCAACACCTCATGCACGAAATTTACTGGTGACAGGATATCGCCAATCCTTGCCAAAACTTCGGTGAGTTACCCGAATGCCTATCGGGGCCTGGCGGCGCTTGTACTCGTTGATCTTGATCAGCCGGGTCACCCGCTCGACCACCGCCCGGTCAAAACCGGCCGTAATCAGGCTGTCTATGCTTTCGTCGTTTTCCATGTAGCGCTGCAAAATCGCGTCGAGCACCTCGTAAGGCGGCAGGCTGTCCTGGTCGGTCTGGTCGGCGCGCAGTTCGGCGCTGGGCGGGCGCGTGATGATGCGCTCCGGGATCGGATTGGCGCCGGTTCCATACGGGTCGTTCTCGTTGCGCCAGCGCGCCAGCTTGAACACCGTGGTTTTCAGCAGGTCCTTGATGACGGCAAATCCGCCCGCCATGTCGCCGTACAGGGTGCAGTAGCCGGTGGCCATTTCACTCTTGTTGCCGGTGGTCAGCACGATGGCGCCAAACTTGTTGGACAGCGCCATCAGGAACACGCCACGAATGCGGGCCTGGATGTTTTCTTCGGTGGTGTCCTGTGGCAGTCCTTTGAACTCGCCGGCTAGCGAGGCCTTGAAGGCTTCGAACTCTGGCGTGATCGAAATTTCGTCATAACGCACGTTCATGCGCCCCGCCATCTCGCGTGCGTCAATCCAGGAAATGTCGGCCGTATACGGCGAAGGCATCATCACCGTGCGCACATTGTCAGCGCCCAGTGCGTCCACCGCAATGGCCAGAACCAGCGCCGAGTCAATGCCACCCGACAAGCCCAGAATAGCGCCCGGAAATCCGTTTTTGCCCAGGTAGTCGCGCACGCCCAGCACCAGCGCGTCCCACAAATCGGCCTCGGTGCTGCGTTCGGGCACCGTATTTGCTATTAATTTAATAGCTTCCTGCACCCGCTCCACCTGGACTATAAACAGATTTTCCTTAAAACTTTCGGCCCGTCCGGCCAGGGTGCCGTCGGCTTCTAAAGCAAACGAATGCCCTTCAAAGACAATTTCGTCCTGCCCGCCCACCAAGTGGGCGTAAACCATGGGCAAACCGGTGTCCAGCACGCGCGCCCGCATCATCAGCTCGCGCTCGCCGCCCTTGCCCACATGAAAGGGAGAGGCGTTGATCACCACCAGCAGCTCAGCGCCGGCCGCCCGGGCCAGCTGCGCCGGATCTTCAAACCAGGCGTCTTCGCAGATCAGCAGACCGATGCTGACGGCCTCGTCGCCCGCTTCGTCGCCTTTCGCCTGGAACACGCAAGTGCCCTGTCCCGGTGTGAAATATCGCCGCTCGTCAAACACCTGGTAATTGGGCAGCTCACGCTTCGCATAGGTTTCAATCACCCGGCCTTCGCGCAGCACTTTGGCGGCGTTGTGCCGCTGTTGCACTTCCACACTCTTGGTGCGAAGGCCCTTGCCGTTGTCGCCGTGGGTGGGCGTCCCTATCACCACCGTCAAACCTTTTAACCCGGCCAGCTCCCGGGCTACGTGATTCACGGCATCATCACAGGCTTGAATAAAGGAGCGGCGCAAAAACAGATCTTCGGCCGCGTAGCCGCAAATCGCCAGCTCGGGCGTGAGCAGCAGCCGAACGCCCTCGTCGTAGGCCGTGCGGGCGGCATCAATGATTAGTTGCGCGTTGCCCGACATGTCGCCAACGCAGTAGTTCAATTGGGCAACGCAGATTTTGAGAGTCATGAAAGAGAAAAATACCGTTCGGGCTGCGCCTGCCGAAGCCCTGTCCATCGAAGCACACAACCCGCAGGCAACCTCAGGGGAAACGGGAGCTTGTGTGGCTGAAAACGATTATGTCATCCGCGTACTGAACTCGCCGTGGCAAGTCAACGCGACAGAGTGGAACGCCCTGCTCGCCGCGCAGGACCCCGCCGGCGGACTGAACCCCTTCATGCGCCACGAATACCTCGCTGCCATGCTGGACAGCGGCAGCGCCACGCCCGAGACCGGCTGGACGGCGCGTTTTGTCACACTGTCGCAGGCTGGGCAACTGATTGGCGCCTGCGCCTTGTACCTGAAAGACCACTCCTACGGCGAATATGTGTTTGACCAAGCGTGGGCCAACGCCTACCACCAGCACGGCCTTTCGTACTACCCCAAGGCGCTAATCGCCCCGCCCTTCACGCCGGTGCCCGGCGCGCGGCTGCTGGCGCGCGATGCTGCGGCACGCACGCTGCTGGTCAAAGCGCTGGTGGCATGGTGCGCCGAGGAAAAGTTGTCCTCGTTGCATCTGCTGTTTGCCAGCGAGGACGATGTCACGGCCTGCGAAGAAGCCGGGTTGATGCTGAGGCACAACGTGCAGTTTCACTGGACGAATATCGCCCCCACGCTCCCCGCTGCGCGTGGTTCGCTGCCCCCCGGGGGGGGGCTGCGCCTGCGGCCCGGCAAAGCCGGTTCCGCGGCCCCTGCCGGTCAGGAAATAGCCCCTGCGTTCTCTACAGTAGGTGATTCGCAGCGGCCCTTGCTGGTGCTGTTTCACGGATTGGAGGGC
>JBKJZS010000621.1:0-3225 GCA_046714915.1 Polaromonas sp.
CGCGCCGCGCATTGTGGAGGGCTGGCTGGAAACCTATGCGCGTGGTGTGCAGCGGCGCGCTGCGGCGCCTGTCGCCGCTGGCACGGCCCGCGCGCAAACGCTGGTGACTGACCCGAACTACGGCGTGGGCACGACGGAGTACATGCGTTCACGCGGCGGTTACGGCGTGACGCTGGAGTGCGGCCAGCATGACGACCCGCAGGCGGTGCAGGTGGCGCGGCATGCGATTTCGCAGACGCTGGCCTTGCTCGGCATGGCTTCGCTGCCGCTGGAGCCGGCATCTGGAGACCGCGAGATTCTGCGGCTGGTCGATGTGACGGACCGCGAGCACATCGGCGACCTGTTCAGCCGCGAGTGGCGCAGTTTTGATGCGGTGCAGGCTGGCGAGGTGATTGGCATTCGCTACAGCGGCGCGGAGGTGAAGGCGCCGCATGACGGCTTTGTGGTGTTTCCGAATCCGCGCGCCGAGCCGGGGCAGGAGTGGTTTTATATGGCCCAGCACCGACCGTAAGCGGGGCCATGGATCCCGGCCCGGGCCTGCCCCGGACTTTGATCCGGGGTCCGGGATGACAGCCACCGCGCACCACTGAAACAGGAGACAGAATGTATTTGCAAGTCAACAACCACAAAACCTACTGCTACACCGGTGGCAAACCTTTTGCTGCCGCCAAACCCACAGTGGTTTTTATCCACGGCGTGCTCAACGACCACAGCGTCTGGATTTTGCAGAGCCGGTACCTTGCCCACCACGGCTGGAACGTGCTGGCCGTGGACCTGCCGGGCCATTGCAGGAGCGAAGGCGAGGCGCCCGCCAGCGTGGAGGCGGCGGCCGACTTCATTGGGGCGCTGCTGGACGCGGCCGGGGTGCGGAAGGCGGCGCTGGTCGGCCACAGCTGGGGCTCGCTGATCGCACTGGAAGCCGCGTCGCGGTTGAAGGACCGCGTGACGCACCTGGCGCTGGTCGGAACAGCTTCCCCGATGAAGGTCTCGCCTGCCTTGCTGGACAACGCGCTGAACCAGCCGATGAAGGCCATCGAAATGGTCAACACCTTTTCACACTCGATGCTGGCGCCGCCACCTTCAACGCTGGGCCCCGGTACCTGGCTCTACGGTGGCTCGCGCGCCCTGATGCGGCGGGTGCTGGCCAGCAACCCCAAGGTCAACCTGTTTCATACCGGTTTCAAGGCCTGCGACGATTACGCAGGCGGCGAGGCGGCCATCGACCAGGTGCAGTGCCCGGTGCTGTTCATCCTGGGCCGCAATGACGCGATGACCGTGCCCAAAATGGCGCAACCTCTGCTTGCGAAAGCCAGAGACGCCAGGACCGTGATGCTAGCCGCGGGCCATCAGCTCATGGCCGAAGCACCTGATGGCGTGCTGTTTGCGCTCAAGGATTTTCTGCAGCCATGAATGAACTGCTCATCACGCCGCCGATGGCGGCCGATCGCGCGCGGGAAATCACCGCTTCATTCGACCTGCGTGCCCTGCCCGCCGATTTTTACGCCAACCCTTACCCGGTGTATGCGCTGCTGCGCGAAACCGAGCCGGTCAAGCGCATGCCCGACGGCTCGTACTTCTTCACCCGTTACGCCGACCTGGTGGCCGTGTACCGCGACGCGCAGACCTTCAGTTCCGACAAAAAGGTGGAGTTCACGCCCAAGTACGGCGCAGGTGCGGCGCTGCTTGAGCACCACACCACCAGCCTGGTGTTCAACGACCCGCCACTGCACACACGCGTGCGCAAGCTCATCATGGGCGCGCTGACACGCCGAGCCATTGCGGACATGGAGCCCGGTCTGGTGGCGCTGGTGGACCGCCTGCTGGACCGCATCGAGGTCCAGGGCGGCGGCGACTTGATCGAAGACTTCGCGTCGGCGATTCCGGTCGAGATCATCGGCAACCTGCTGGGTGTGCCCCACGCCGACCGGGGCCCGCTGCGCGACTGGTCGCTGGCCATCCTCGGCGCGCTCGAGCCCAAACTAACGCCAGCGCAGGAAGCACGGGGCAACCGCAGCGTCGGCGAGTTCACCGCCTACCTGAAAACGCTGGTGACTGAGCGGCGCCACCACCCCGGTGACCCGGAGCACGACGTATTGACGCGCCTGATTCAAGGGGAGGAAGCGGGTGAAAAACTCAGCCAGGCCGAGCTGCTGCAAAACTGCGTTTTCATCCTCAACGCCGGCCACGAAACCACCACCAACCTGATCGGCAACGCGCTGGTGGCGTTGCAGGAATGGCCGCAGGAGCAGGCCAGTTTGATTGACCATCTGTCGTTGCTGGGCACGGACAACGCTGGAGGAGCAGCCGCGCTTGACTGCGCAGTCGAGGAATTCCTGCGCTTCGAATCGTCCAACCAGCTCGGCAACCGGCGCGCGCTGCGTGCCTGTACCGTCGGCGGCGTCGCGCTGCCCGAGGGCGCCTTGCTCACGCTGGGCATCGGCGCGGCCAATCGCGACCCCGCGCAATTCACCGAGCCGGACCGCCTGGACATCTTCCGCGCCGAGAACCGGCACCTGGCATTCGGTTTCGGCACCCACCAGTGCGCGGGTCTCAGCCTGGCGCGGCTGGAAGGCCGGCTGGCGATCGGCCGCTTCCTGCAGCGCTTTCCGGAGTACCGGCTGCGCGCCAGCCCCGTGCGCGGCGGACGGGCCCGCTTTCGCGGCTTCCTGCAGGCGCCGTTCAGCGTCTGATGCCGGGCCACCGCGCCGTCACTCGATCTTGACGTTGGCCTCTTTCACGGTCTTGCCCCACATCGTCAGGTCCAGGCCCATTTGCGTGCGCATCTGCGCTGGCGTGAACAGCATCGGGTCGTAGCCCTCCTTGCGGATCGCCTCCTGCACCGCCGGGTCGCGCATGACCGCGCTGAGTGCCGGAACCAGCTTGACCAGCACGGGAGCCGGCAGGCCCGCCGGGCCGACGATGCCGAACCAGATGCTGGCATCGAAATTCGGAAAGCCCGATTCAGCCAGGGTCGGCGTGTCGGGCAGCATCGAGCTGCGTTTGGCCGAGGTGACTGCCAGCGGCATCAGGCGACCGCCCTTGATGTGCGCTGCAGCCGCGCCGAGTGACGAGAACAGCATCGGCACATGGCCGCCCATCAATTCGACCACGGCCGGTGCCCCGCCCTTGTATGGCACGTGCGTGATGTTGACGCCGGCCGCCGCCTTGAATTGCTCGCCGGCCAGGTGGCCGACGCCGCCAATGCCCGAGGTGCCGTAGCTCCAG
>JBKJZS010000622.1:0-5241 GCA_046714915.1 Polaromonas sp.
GGTGACGCTGGAATCGAAGGGCGCCTAGATGTCTGGCCGGTGCTTCCTGCCGCAGCTGCAAAGCTTGGCGCTGGGCCGAACAAAAAAGGCCGGGCCATGAGCGCCGTTTTACGCAGCGAAGACACATGCAGGAGCGCGAAAGCCTCAAGGGGCGGGTGGTGGGCATCACCTTGTGTGGTGGCAATGTGGATGCGGATGCGTTTGCGAGGGTGTTAAGCAGTCAAGGCTATTAACCCGCTCGTCCCGCACAACTTTTGAAAACAAAAAAATCAAACAAGCGCATTCCCCTCCCCTCCATCTCTTTGACCTCCTGGTCATGCATGGATTTGCAATGCCTGAATAGCAAGCGGTGCAAGCCGAAACCACCCAAAACAGAATACAGACCGGTGTGTGGCGACATGCTGTTGAGCGCAAAAATTTCCGCAAATTGAAGACACTTTCTTGAATTTGCAGATCTTTGCTTGGGCTGGAGGCAGCGTCATATGTGGCGGCGCGCAAGGGCAAAACCGCAGCGACTGGCCGGTTCATTCCGGGCTGCGGATACTATCAAAATAATAGCTGCTCATGCCCGTCCTGCCTGGACCAAAATCCAATTTCTTCCAGAAAGAGTGCTGCGACACGCAGGTGACAGCCGCCAGCCACCTGCGCCTGCACAATTCGCCCATGGGAAACCTTTACCTTGTGCGCCACGGCCAGGCCTCGTTTGGCGCTGATGACTATGACGTGCTCAGTGCCATGGGGCAGCAGCAAAGTGTGCGCCTGGGGGAGTACTTCAAGTACAAGGGTGTCACCTTCGACGCCGCACTGACCGGCACGCTGAAGCGACAGATCCAGACCTTTGCCGGGATCTGCCAGGGCATGGGCGCTGCGCTGGAGGCCCTGCCCTGGCCGGGGCTTAACGAATACGACAGCGAGGCGGTGATTGGCGCCATCCATCCGCACAAGCTCGAAAAACCCACTTCCCCCGAGATGTACCGCAGCCACTTTCGCCTGCTGCGCGACGGCCTGGCGCAATGGATGGCGGGTGTGGTCAGCCCCCAAGGCATGCCCAGCTACCCCGATTTTGTGGCAGGCATCACCGGGGCGCTGGACCATGTCAAAACGAGTTACACCGGCAACGTGTTGCTGGTCTCGAGCGGCGGGCCGATCTCAACCGCGGTGGGCCAGGTGCTGGGCACTTCGCCGGAGGCGACGATCGAGCTCAACCTGCGCATCCGCAACTGCTCGGTGACCGAGTTTGCCTTTACGCCGAAACGGCACATGCTGGTGACCTACAACACCCTGCCGCATCTGGATGCGCCGGAGCATGCGAGCTGGGTCACCTACGCCTGAGCTTGGCCCGCCGTTGCGACCTTATCCGCCCCGCGTTCCCGCCCGCAGCCATTGCAGGTAGTCCCGGGATCCTGCCGTAATCGGCACCTGAATCAGCTCGGGGGTCTCGTAGGGGTGACGGCTGGCGATGAAGGCTTCGAGCGCCGGGTACAGCACTGCGCGGGTTTTAATCAGCAGCAGGTATTCCGCGTCACGGCGGCTTTCTCCCTGCCAGACATAAAAACTCTGGACCGCAAACACCTGCACACAGGCGGCAAGCTGTGCCTCGACCATTTTTTGCGCCAGCTCTTCGGCCGCCGCTTCGCTGCTGGTGCTGGTTATCACCACGCAACAAGGATCGGGCTCATCCATAGCGAGACCGGATCAAGGGCGAGGGACTAGCGCGGCGCGGCGCCGCTGACGCGCCAGATGACGTTGCCCACGTCGTCGGCCACCAACAGTGCACCGCGCTTGTCCATCGCGACGCCGACCGGCCGTCCATAGGCCTTGCCCTCGGGGCTCAAAAAACCGCTCAGCACATCGATCGGCAAGCCGTTTGGCTTGCCGTCCTTGAAGGGCACAAACACGACCTTGTAGCCACTGAGCGGCTTGCGGTTCCACGAACCATGTTCGCCGACAAACACCCCGCTGGACAGGGCGGCTGGCAGCGCATTGCCTTCAGCGAAAGCCATGCCCAGTGGCGCCACATGCGCGCCCAGCGCGAAGTCGGGCGAAACGGCCCCGGCCACCAGATCGGGGCGCGGCGGCTGGACGCGTTGATCCACGTTCTGGCCGTAGTAACTGTAGGGCCAGCCGTAAAACGCGCCGTCCTTGACCGAGGTCAGGTAGTCGGGCACCAGGTCGCTGCCGATCTCGTCGCGTTCGTTGACCACCGTCCACAGCACACCGCTGCCCGGTGCCCAGCCCATGCCGTTCGGGTTGCGCAGGCCGGTCGCGAACAGGCGCTTGGCGCCGGTCTGCGGATTGATTTCCCAAATCGCGGCGCGGCCGGCCTCAAGAGCCATGCCGTTTTCGCCCACATTGCTGTTGGAGCCCACGGTCGCATACAGCTTGCTGCCGTCGGGACTGGCGATCAGGGCTTTGGTCCAGTGGTGGTTGATCGGGCCGCCGGGCAGGTCGGTCACTGTGGCGGCCTTGGCATCGATACGGGTCTGGCCGGTCTCGTACGGAAAACGCACCACGCCATCGGTGTTGGCAACATAAAAATTATTGCCGACCAGCGCCATCCCAAACGGCGAGTTCAGGTCTCGCAAAAAAACCGTGCGAATTTCCGCCACCCCATCCCCATCGGCATCGCGCAGCAGTGTGATGCGGTTGGCGCTAGGCACCCCGGCTCCGGCCCGCTTCATGACCACCCCCATGACCCAGCCTTTGAGGCTAAAGCCGGCTTCGGGCTTGGGCGGCTTATTGCTTTCGGCCACCAGCACGTCGCCGTTGGGCAACACATAGACCCAACGCGGATGGTCCAGCCCGCTGGCCAGCGGCGCGACGGTCAGACCGGCCATCGGCGCCGGCATCCTGCCGGCAGGCCAGCCTGCGGCCGGTGCAATATGCACGGTAGGAAACAGGGTTTTGTTCGGCTTGGGCAAGGTCGGGTTGGCGCCCACATCGGCCGCGGGCGGCAGCTTGGACGTGTCGCCACACGCCGTCAGCCCCGCCGCCAGCAACAAGGCCAGCGTTGCCGCCCCGGATGAGGACCAGCCTGAGCGCCGAGTGTTCGGGAATTGCATGGTGATGCCTCCTTTTTATCAAGACATGTCGAAAAAGCAATGTTCTGTGCGACTGTGGCGCAAGTGGGGCCGGCCGGGTGTCAGCCGAGCACCCAAGCGCAGGTCAGCGCCCGGTGCCAGTCGCTCAGGCCAGCGGGTCCAGCCGACCGATTTCCTGCAACAAGGCGGCCAGTGCCGGTCCACTGGCCTGCAACACCGCCCGTCCTTTTTCAGCGGTGGCGGCGGCGGCGTTGCCGGCCGCGCCGTGCGGGTTGAGGTCTTGCGCGGCCCAGGCCAGTTTGGCGCTGCTGCCGTTGCCGAGGATGGCATGTTGCTGCGCCCGGTCCTGACTGCTGGAGTGAAAATCCTGCGCCTGCAGCATATCGACCTTGTCGGGGTGCAGCGCCAGCATCATCGAGGTTTCGACATCACCGCCATGCACGCCAAATCGGTCTTCCTGCGGGCCAAACAGCTGCCGCACCTCGGCGGGCAGCGGCAGGCTGAAGGTGTTGACGCTCAGCACCGTCATGCCGCAACGGGCGCGCAGTTCGCGGCCCACAATGTCCAGCGTGGAAACATTGCCGCCATGCGAATTAAGCAGCACCAGTTTTTTGATGCCGGTGCGCGCGACACATTCGCCCAGATCGATCCAGCTTTGAATCAGCGTGGCCGCACCCAGCGTCAAGGTGCCGGCGAAGGCCACGTGCTCGATGCTGCGGCCCACCGTTTGCGTCGGTAAAAACAACACCGAAGCGCCATCCAGATACGGCAGGCAATGGGCGATGACACCGTTGACGAGATCGGTGTCCACGCTGAGCGGCAAATGCGGTCCATGCTGCTCGATGGCGGCCACCGGCAGCACGGCGATGGTGGCCGCTGCATCAAGGCGGGCAAAGTCGGGACTTTTAAGGTCAGCCCAGAAATGGCGAGAGGCAAAGGGGGTGGGCGCGGGGTTCATGCGCGTATTTTGCGGCCATTTTGGCGAACCGCGTGCCGGCCCCGGTCGCTGCGTTTGCCCCGGCATCACGCTGTGCCTTTGGTTCGCCTTTGGCGGTAGGTCTGACTCCCCACTCCCACCCCTAGCCCCTCCCTCGCCCCGCTGGGCGATGGAGGGGAACCTCATTTGGCCGAGTGTGCTGCAAGCGCGGGCATGAATGACGGTCCCCTGCAACCCATGAGCGCGCTTTGCGCGCACAGGGGTTGTCATTCCGGCGTAGGCCGGAATCCATCCCCCGCATCCGTTTCCGTTTTCTCTCCTGCTCCCCAGCCCTGAGGGCCGGTCGGATCAGGGCGAGCCATCGGCTCGGCGAATTTGGGCTCTGACCCCAAAAACTCCGCAGACAGCAGGGCCGCCTTTTCTTTGCTTGCTTTCTTTGGCGAAATGTATGGACAGGAGACATGGGAAACAGGTGTGCGAGGACATAGGAAACACTTCTTCAGTGCGAACAACGCAAGGAGAATCCCATGCCCCGGCATGCCGGCAAACCCACGGCGCCAGACCAACAACCCGAAAGGTCAGTTCAACACTACGCGGCCGCCGCCGCTTTCTGAATCTCCACCCGCAAATTCTGCTGTTGGCTGAGATGGCGGCTTTGGCGCTCGGTCCGGCTCTTTTCAGTTGCTGCCGATGACGATTTTTGCAGAGCCCCGAGCTGTGCGTCCAGACACCGCGGCCGGGCGCGGGCGCCACTGGCCTGGTAGTCAGCCAGCAGGGCAGCACCAACCTGCTGCCTGTCCAGCCCGCGCACGACCGACAAATGCTCAAACAGCAGATCGACCAGTTTTTCCAGCGCAAACTCATGCGTCTTGCCAGTCGTCTGCCACAGCCAGTCGCTGAAATCCAAGAAATGCCGGAAGGCCGAGCCCGGGGCATCAAGTCCATCCCTCAACAGTAGATGCAGACTCTGGGCAAACCGGCCCGAGTTGGCAACCATGTCCCAGTAACGCGCAAAACGCTTGATGCGCTGCATGGTCGCAAAATCAACCGTCGAGTTCTGCAGAATCGTATACGGCGTTTGCGGGTCATAGATCATTGCAAAGTCCGCCGTGTGCCGGGTGATGGGTGTGCCGCGCAGGCGTTTCAAAATGCCAAACTGGATTTCGTGTGGGGCCAGCTCATACAGCCTGTCAAAGCCTTCGGCAAAACTGTCCAGCGTTTCACCGGGCAGGCCGAAAATCAGGTCGGCATGCACATGCGCCC
>JBKJZS010000623.1:0-6706 GCA_046714915.1 Polaromonas sp.
GCGGAAGCTTCGGTGGAGCAGGGCGCGACCATTTACTTCACCTTGCCTGGGGTCTGATCGCTGCTGTGTGACGAGGCTGTGTAATCGCTGCGTCTGTGGCTTGCTACTGACGGTAGTTTCAACCTACTGCCGAAGGCAAGCCGCAACCGCAGCGTGATGCCTCCAACGAAAGCGACGACAAGAGGCTCCCTCAGCGCTCCTGCACCGCCCACTGAATCAAGGCATCCAGCGCCGCGCGACCCGCACCGGCGTTCGGATGGTTGATGATGCCGACCACGATGTAACGTGCGCCGCTGGCGCCATTGGCGTAACCGGCCACCGCCGTCACGTCGCGCAGCGAGCCGGTTTTCATGAAGGCCTGTCCGGCCACACCCTTGGCGCGCTCGCGCATGGTGGCATCCAGGCCGGCGATAGGCAGGGAATCAAGCAGGTCCTGCGCAACCGGGCTTTGCGCCGCGTGCTGCAGCATGGCCGCGAGGCTGGCCGCGCTGATGCGCTCGATGCGGCTCAGGCCCGAACCGTTGTCAATGACCGGGACCGCCAGCTGCGGCAGGTTTTTTTTCCACCAGGCCTCGATCGCGCTGCGCCCGGCTTCAGGCGTGCCCACGGGATGCGGTTCCGGCTGCGCATGACGGCCCAGCGTGAGGAGCAGGTGCTGGGCCATCACATTGTTGGAAAACTTGTTCACATCCCGCACGATGTCGCGCAGCGGCAGTGAGGGCGCATCCAGACGCAGCGGCGCCGTTTCGCCGGACAGCGTGCCGCGGGCGCGCAACATGGCCAGCTCCGCGGTCGTGGCGTCGCGCACGCTGCCGGTCAGCAAGCCACCCAGTGCGCGCCACGATCCCTCGATCGCGCGTGCCGCATACGTGGCGGGTTCGGCGTAGGCCGTGGGCCAGACCCGTTCGCCGCAGGCCGATGAGTAGGTCCCGGCAAACTGCAGGCGGTTCGGGTTGTCCACACTGGCGCGCAGCTCGCTGCGCCAGTCGCCGCAGCGGGCAACGCGCACCAGCGGCACGCTCTCATCCATCACCAGGCCGGCCATCGGCGGCTCGACACGGACCAGGGCACGACCATTGGCCAGGTCTGGCGTGAAGCTCATGACCAATGACTTGAAGTTGATCAGCAGCGCGTCGGGGCGCGCGTTGTAGAGCCGCAGCGGCTCGCCGTCGAATTCGCCGGCGTCCAGCGCCGGCACCTGGAACGCGCTGCGGTCCAGCACGATGTCGCCGCGAATCACCTTGACACCGCTGGCCTGCACCTGCGCCAGCACGGACTGCAGGCGTTCGACCACCAGCTTGGGGTCGCCGCCGCCGCGCACCACCAGGTTGCCACGCAGCAGGCCGTCGGAAATGCTGCCGTCCAGGATCACGCGGGTCATCCAGGTGAAGTTGGGTCCAAGGACGTCAAGTGCCGCGTAAGTGGTTACCAACTTCATGACCGACGCCGGGTTCATCGGCACCGCGCTCCGGTGGCTCAGGCGCGCAGGCAGTTGGCCGGAGGCGTCCACCACCAGCAGGGTCACGGCCTCGCGCGGGATCTGCGCACGCACCAGTGCCTTGTCGATGGCCGCAGGCAGCGCCTGTTTCTGGGCCAGCGCCCCGCTGGCGGACAAGCCAAGCAGCAGCACGGCGGCCAGCCGGCAAAGGGGGGGAGTCAAAAGCATGGCTGATTATCCGTGCAGCTTTTCAAAAACGCTGCCAGACCCGCTTGCCCGGATAATCAGGCCATGCGCTTTTCTCCGAAGACGGTTGGTGTGGTCGCTGCCATCGTGACCGTCGCCATCTGGACCACTTTCATAGTGATTGCCCGCGCCACCGCGCATCGCAACCTCACGCCCCTGGACATCTGCCTGCTGCGCTTCACCGGCGCGGCGCTGGTGATGCTGCCCTGGGGCGGATGGATGGTGTGGCGGCGCACGCGTGACGGCGGCGCCGGCCGCACGCCGCCGAGCTGGCTCAGGCTGTCGCCACTCGGGTTCAAACTCACTGCGCTGATCGGCACGGTGGGGGGCGTGGTTTACGCCTGCCTGACCTACAGCGGTTTTTACTTCGCGCCGGCCGCGCATGCATCGGTGTTGCTGCCCGGCACCATGCCGCTCACCACCACGCTGATGGCTGTGCTGATTCTCAAAGGCCGGGTCACACCGGTGCGCGCCATCGGCCTGGGTCTGATTTTGCTGGGCGATGTGATGGTCGGCGGCGCCAGCCTGCGGGAGGCCTGGAGCGAGAGCGGCAGCCAGGTCTGGAAGGGGGATCTGCTGTTTCTAAGCGCCTCCACCTGCTGGGCGGTGTATTCGGTGCTGGTGCGCAAGCACGCGCTGGAAGCGGTGCAGGCCACCATTGCCATCAGCGTGTTTGCTTTTGTGACCTATGTGCCGGTCTACAGCCTGCTGGCGCTTTCCGGCGCCATCGCCACGCAGCTGGCGAGCGCGCCCTGGGACGAAATACTGTTTCAGCTGGTGTTTCAGGGCATGGGTTCGGTCGTGATTTCGGGCATCACCTTCACGAAAATGGTCCTGTACTTTGGCCCGGTGCGCTCGACCATGATCACCGCCGTGGTGCCGGGCTTGTCGGCCTTGGGCGCGGTGATCTTCCTGGGCGAGCCGCTGTACTGGAACCTGCTCGCCGGGCTCGCGCTGGTCACCGCCGGCATCGTCTTCGGGGTCCGGGTACAGGCGAAGCGGGCGACATCGGATGCTCCTGATTTGATAGCTGATAACGCAGATTTTAAAAGGGCCAAGGCCTGATTTTCTTGCAAGAACCATGAAACTCCTGGCTTTTGACACCAGCACCGATGTAATGTCGATTGCCGTGACCCACGGCGGCCGCGTCTGGCAGCACACCGGTCCCGGCGCCGCGCAGTCGTCGGCCACGCTGATCCCGGCGATTCTCGACCTGCTGGCGCAAGCCGGGCTGACGCTCGCCGAGCTGGATGCGCTGGCTTTTGGCCGCGGCCCCGGCTCCTTCACCGGACTGCGCACCGCGTGCTCGGTGGCGCAGGGGCTGGCGCTCGGGGTCGGCATCCCGGTCCTGCCGATCGACACCTTGCTGGCGGTCGCTGAAGAAGCCCGTTTTCAGCAGCCGGGTCAGGCCGGCCCAGCCGCTGCCGCCGGCTTGCAGGTCACGGCGCTGCTCGATGCGCGCATGGACGAGATGTATGTGCAGCGTTTTGTCGTTGACGGCGGACAGTGGGCCCCGCTCGCAGGCTGCGTGTTGATTCGGCCGGAAAACCTGGTGCTGGAGCCGGCGGACCGGCTGTTGGCCGGTAATGTGTTTGCTGTGTATGGCGACCGCCTGCCGGCTTGGCCCGAGGCGGTGCAACGCGTCGGGGCGCTGCCGACGGCCAGCGCCATGCTGCGGCTGGCCCCCGCGCTGCTCGCCGCCGGCCAGGGCGTTGGCGCGGCACTGGCGCTGCCGCTTTATATTCGCGATAAAGTAGCATTGACCACCGAAGAGCGTGCACGGGTCAAAGCCGATGCGGCCCGGGCGGCCCAACAATGAGTGCCCCTTTGATTCACCATGAGTGCTGTTCTCAGACCCCTCGAAGCCCAGTTCGAAACCATGACCGAGTCGTGGCTGGATACGGTCGTGCGCGTGGAGCAAAGCGCTTACGCCCACCCGTGGACGCAGGGCAATTTCAGCGACTCGCTGAAAGCGGGCTACCAGGCACAGCTGCTGACGGCCGGTCCCGGTTCACACAGCGAATTGCTGGGCTACTTTGTGGCCATGAAGAGCGTGGACGAAGTGCATTTGCTCAATATCACCGTGGCACCGGCTCACCAGGCGCAGGGTTGGGCCCGCGTGATGCTCGACGCGCTGGTGATCTGGTCGCGCGGGCAAGGCGCGCAGTGGTTGTGGCTGGAGGTGCGGGTGAGCAATGCCCGCGCACTAGCCATTTACGAGCGCTACGGTTTTCGCCACGTCGGCACCCGGCGCGACTACTACCCCGCTACGGATTCAGCACGCGAAGACGCGGTGGTCATGAGTGTGGCCCTATGAGGTCGGTGCCGTGAGCCTGGCTCTGGACAAGCGCCAGCGCGCCATGCTGCGCGAAATGGGGGTGCGCGTCTGGCAGCCCCTGCCGTCCGCAGCCGATGCCGCGCAAGCTGAAGATGCTATTCATACAATAGCTGTCAGCACCCGCCAGGAAAGGGCAAAGCCCATATTTGATGCTGAAAAACAGACGCTGCCTGCGACACTTGACGATGTTGCTGCGCTGAACCCGGCGTCCCCTGGGGGCCGGGCGGCGCCAGTACACGTGGCTTCTCTGGCTTTCCCGCAATCGGTGCCCGCCCGCGTTCCGGCCGGCGCGACCGCGACCGCGCCAGGCGGGGGCTTGCAGCCCCGCCGCGCCGGCATTGACAGGATGGACTGGTCCACCTTGCAGGCCGCGGTGGCGGGCTGCCGGGCCTGCATCTTGTGCCAGAGCCGCAAGAACACCGTCTTTGGAATCGGCCCCCCCGTGCCCGCCAATGCCGCAGCACAGGTTGACTGGCTGATCGTCGGCGAGGCACCCGGTGAAAACGAAGATCTGGCCAGTGAGCCTTTTGTCGGGCAGGCAGGCCAGTTGCTGGACAACATGCTGCAGGCCATGAAGCTGCAGCGGGGCAGCGACGCCGCTGCCGCCAGGGCGGGCGTGTCCCAAAGCGTTTTTATCACCAATGTGCTGAAGTGCCGGCCACCCGCCAACCGCAACCCCGAGCCGGCCGAGGTGGCGCAATGCGAGCCCTATTTAAAGCGCCAGGTCGAGCTGCTGCAGCCAAAAATCATTCTGGCGCTGGGCAAGTTTGCGGCGCAATCGCTGCTGCAGGACAGCGTGGCCGAGGTGCAAAAAATCCCGCTCGGCAAATTGCGTGGCCAGGTGCATCACTACCTCGGCGTGCCGGTGGTGGTGACCTACCATCCGGCCTATTTGCTGCGCAGCCTGCCAGACAAGGCCAAGGCCTGGGATGATTTGTGTCTGGCGTTGGCTGTGATGCGGCGCGGGGAAGCGCCGTTGGCGCCGTCTGTGTAACGCAGGCGATGCCGCGTGTGTGGCTCGATCTCCCGCGCATGAAACCCGGCGTCTGTCACTGTAAGTCGTGCAGGTGATGATGAAGCAGGATCAGAAACCCGCGCACGACACGGTTCGTTTGTTTCTCGCGCTCTGCCCGGGTGAGGATGTCCAGGCTGCGCTGGCCGCGCACGGCAGCACCTGGCACTGGAATGCCGATGCGGCCCGCTATGCGCCGGCAGACTGGCATCTGACGCTGCACTTCATCGGGCCCGTGGCGCGGCAGCGCATGGACGAGCTGCGCGCGGGGCTGGCCGTGCCCATGGCACCGTTTGACCTGCGCTTCGGCCAGCCCGAACTCTGGCCTCACGGTCTTTCGGTGTTGCTCCCCGAGGGCGTGCCCGAAAGTTTGCAGCAGTTGCATGCCCGCCTGGGGCAGGCGCTGCAGCGTTTAGGCCTGAGAGCCGATGCCCGCTCCTACCGCCCCCACATCACGCTGGCCCGGCGCGCGGCGCGAGCCCTGATGCCTGCGGAACGGCCTGTGCTGGATTGGCATGTCGGAGGCTATGCCCTGATGGAGTCCACGGGGGAGGTGGGGCATCGATACCGTGTGCTGCAGCGCTACGGCGGCACACCATGATCGCGGCTTGCCAGTCACTGGACGTTGTGCGGCCGGGAGGGAGGCGATCAGTCTTGACGCCTTTTTGCCGGCAGCAGCACCGTGCCAATGGCCACCACCATCAGCCCCACCGCGGCCCAGTCCTGCCAGTGCAGGACCTCGCCCAGACCCACCGCGCCCGAAAACACGCCCAGGATGGGGATCATCATCACGCTGAGGGTGGAGGCCACCGGCGGCAGGCTGCGCGCCAGGAAAAACCAGGCCGCGTGGGCAAAACCGAAAATGATCACGGCGTTGTAAAGAATGGAGGCCCAGCTCACGGCCGGGGGCGTTTTCCACTGCGGCAGCTCAAAGACCAGGCTCAGGCCGGTCATCACCATCGCCGTCATCACCGTCATCCAGAAGGAAATCGTCAGTGTGGCGACCGCCATGGTGGTGTTGCGCAGCTTTTGCGTGCCGATGGCCCAGGTGGCTGCGGCCGCCAGCGCACACAACACACCGACCGGCCGCCCCGACAGATTGGTCAGCTCATGCCACAGCAGCAGGGACACGCCCAGCGCGGCAGCCGCGACGCCCAGCCAGCTGCGGCGCTGGAGCTGGTTGCCGAAGAACCAGGCACCGAGCAGCGCCGAAAAAATCGGCATCGTGTAGCCCAGAATCGCGGCCCGCCCGCTGCTGAGGTTTTTGACGGCCAGAATGATCAGGGCATGCCAGACAAACATGTTGGCAAACGCCAGCCAGAACAACTCGCGGTATTTCTCGCGCGGCACAAAAAACGGCACTTTCATGAGCACCATGGCCAGGCCCAGTACCGGAATACCCAGCCAGATGGACATGGCGCGAAAGGTCAACGGCGGAAAATCGGCGATGCCGAGTTTCATGATGGGCCAGTTGACGCCCCAGGCCAGCGTGAGCAGGACGAGGAGTATGAGCTGGTGGCGGGAGAGTTGCATGGGCGGGTGGGGCGGAAGGTGATGGGTGCGGCTATTGTCCGGGCAGCGAGGAAATCCTGCTGCGCTCTTCAGCCAAGCAGGGGCCGCGGGTCCGGCTTTGCCGGCCCGCAGGCGCAGCGGCCCCCTCGGGGGGCAGGGA
>JBKJZS010000624.1:0-7548 GCA_046714915.1 Polaromonas sp.
ACACCGGGCCTCTGCTGGACCAAGCTGAATTGTTTGCCAGCGGCTTTGACGGTGTGTTCCACCTGGCCTCTGCGGTATCGGGTGAATGCGAGCTCGACTTTGAGCTCGGCTTGCGCTCCAACCTGGATAGCACACGCGTCCTGCTTGAAGGGCTTCGCAAGGCCGGCAATGTACCGCGCCTGGTGTTCGCCAGTTCGGTCGCCGTGTTCGGCCCGGACGCCGCCAATCCCCTGCCTGATCGCGTGACCGACAACACCCTGCCCTCGCCGCAAACTTCTTACGGAACGCACAAGCTGATGTGCGAATACCTGATTGCCGACTACACCCGCAAGGGCTACATCGATGGCCGGTCCGCGCGCCTGATGACGGTCACTGTGCGCCCGGGCAAGCCCAATGGCGCGGCGTCCTCGTTTTTCAGCGGCATCATCCGCGAGCCGCTGGCGGGCGTGGAGACCACCTGCCCGGTCGATCCCGATGTCACGCACCCGATGTCTTCGCCGTCGAACACGGTGCGTGGCCTGATCACCGTGTTCGAGGCCAGCCGGCAAGCCATGGGCGGACGCCTGGCGCTGAATCTGCCGGGGCTCAATGTGCGCGTGGGCGACATGCTGCAGGCACTGGAAGATGTGGCCGGAGCCGAGGTCCGCCAGCGGGTGCGTTTTGAGCGCGACGAGCGCATTGCCGGCATCGTGGCCAACTGGGCCAGGGGCGCGACCGCTGATCGCGCGCTGGCACTGGGCTTGCGTCCGGATACATCGTTCAAAGCCATCATCGAGCAGTACATCGAGGATTGCCGGCAACCCACCTATCCGGAGGACGCTCTGCAGGGCCTGAACCGTTGAGCGAATGCGAAGCGGCATGAATCGGCAACCCGGCGCCAAAGGGCCATCATGAGCGGTCGCAGCCTGCTGGCCGTGGACTGGGGCACCTCATCGCTGCGCGGCGCCTGGCTCGACGTCCGCGGGCAGGCCGTGGAAGAGCGCTCTTTTGCGCGCGGCATCCTGAGCGTGGCGCCCGGTGAATTTGCCTCGGTGTTCGACGGCTGCTTTGGCGACTGGATGCAAAGGCCCGATGCCTTGTGCCTGATGTCGGGCATGGTCGGCAGCCAGCAAGGCTGGCTGCCAGCGGCTTATTGCGCTTGCCCGGCAGGTTTCGACGACCTCGCGTCCAGCCTGGCCTGGGTCGAGCGCGGCCGCATCGCGATTGCGCCGGGACTGTGCTGCGAACAGGCGGGCCTACCGGACGTCATGCGCGGCGAAGAAACCCAGGTCTTCGGTGCCCTGCAATTGCTCGGCCTGCGAGACGGGCTGCTGGTGCTGCCCGGCACCCACAGCAAGTGGGTGAACGTGCAGGCGGGCAAGATCCAGTATTTTTCCACCCTCATGACTGGCGAGTTTTACGCCCTGCTGCGCCGGCATTCGATTCTGGCGCGCACCTTGCCGGAAGTTGATGACGACATCGACTGGGCTGCTTTTGAGCAAGGCGTCGCACTGGCATTGCGCAGCAGCAGCCTGCTGCAAACCGCCTTCAGTGTGCGAACCTTGTCTCTCTTTGAGCGCATGGCTGGCGCATCCCTGACCAGTTACCTGTCGGGGCTGGTGATTGGTGAAGAGCTGCGCACGCAAGCGCTACCGGCCGGCGCCGATGTGGTTCTGATCGGATCGGATGCGCTGAATCAGCGCTACGAACGGGCTTTGTCGCAGCGCGGCGTGTCGGTGCAGCGGGTTGGCGCTGAGGCCAGCTGGCGCGGGCTCTGGGCGCTGGCGCAAACATTTAATCTGGGCGACACACAATGACTCCGCACGACAAATTTATAGCCGCGCTGCAAACCATTCCGCTGCTAGGCATCCTGCGCGGGCTGTCACCTGCCGAAGCACTGCCAATCGGCCTGGCGATCACCGGTGCCGGCTGGACACTGATCGAAGTGCCGCTCAACTCGCCCCAGCCCCTGCAAAGCATTGAAGCGATGGCGGCGGCCCTTCCCAAGGCCCTGGTTGGCGCGGGCACGGTGCTCAGCACCGGCGACGTGCGCAACGTGCGCGCGGCGGGCGGGCAACTGGTGGTGGCGCCCAATTTCAACGCCGATGTGGTGCGCGAATCGCTGCGTCTGGGCATGGTCTGCCTGCCCGGCGTGATGACAGCCACCGAAGCTTTTGCCGCGCTACAGGCTGGCGCCACCGGGCTCAAACTGTTTCCGGCAGAAATGATCACCCCTGCCGTGGTCAAGGCACTGCGCGCTGTGTTGCCCGCTGAGGCCCGGCTGCTGCCGGTCGGCGGCATCAGCTTCGAAAGCATGGGCGCCTACCTTAGGGCCGGCGCGAACGGCTTTGGCATTGGCTCGGCGCTCTACAAACCCGGCATGGCAGCCGGTGAGGTGGCTGAAAACGCTATGAAATTCATAGCTTATTACACTGGTATCATCAGGGCATGAGCACTATTTCATCACTAAATTCTTCATCAATCTCTTTCGGGCTGGGGGGTCGGGTCTGCATCGTCACCGGCGGCGCCCAAGGCATCGGTGAAGCCTGTATCAGGCGCTTTGCGCGCGAAGGCGCCCAGGTTGTGATTGCCGATATCGACGACAGCCGGGGGGCCGCGCTGGCCAGCGAACTGGGCGGCCTGTACGTCCATTGCGATGTCGGCGACAAGGCCCAGGTCGATGCGCTGGTGGCCCGTACGATGGCCGAGCACGGCCGCATCGACGTGCTGGTCAACAACGCCGGCATCTTGAGGGCGGCTGATTTTCTGGAGGTCAGCGAAGCTGATTTCGACGAAGTCTTGCGCATCAACCTCAAGGGCTCCTTTCTGGTCGGTCAGGCGGTGGCACGCGAAATGGCCAAAGCCGAGGCAAGGCAAGGCGTCGGCGGGTCCGCCTCGCGGGGCAGCATCATCAACATGAGTTCGGTCAATGGCATGCTGGCCATTCCGACGATTGCCAGCTACAACGTCAGCAAGGGCGGCATCAACCAGTTGACCCGCGTGATGGCGCTGGCCCTGGTCGACAAGGGCATTCGCGTCAACGCCGTCGCGCCCGGCACCATCGCCACCGAGCTGGCTTACAAAGCTGTGTTGACCAGCGAAGAGGCCAAGGCCAAAATCATGAGCCGAACGCCGATGAAGCGCCTCGGCGAGCCCTCCGAGATCGCCGACACCGTGGCCTACCTGGCGAGCGACGCTGCGAGCTACATCACCGGCGAGATCGTGGTGGTGGATGGTGGTCGTATGACCTTGAACTACACAGTGCCGGTGTAGGCCTGCTGCTTGCGCGCGTCAAAATAGACTGCCCCATCCCAGGCGACATGCGGACCGGGCCTTGATGCGCGTCTTGGCGGCCATGCTGCTGTGCCTGAACCGATAGGACTCGTTGCCAGCACCCCTTGAATTGGCACGCTTCTTCTCAATACTCGAAAAATCACCCTGCGATCCTGTCAGCCACTTTGGGTCACCCGCGCTTGCGACGGAGCTTGTCATGGCTGCAGCACAATCTTGATGGCCCGATCAATGGGGATTGCTGCCACGCTGTTTTGCGGGGACCCTTCTATCACGCGGTCCGAGTAGGTCAGATAGACCAGGGTATTGCGGGGTGCATCAACCATTCGCACGATGCGTATCTTCTTGAAAATCAGCGAAATCCGCTCGCTGAAAACCTCTTCCTGCACGGGCAGCGGCTTGACAAACGAAATCGGCCCAACCTGGCGGCAGTCAATGGAGGCCTCCGACTTGTCTTCGGCCACTCCCAGCGCCCCCTTGATACCACCGGTTTTGGCGCGCGAGACGTAACAAGTGATTCCCTTGACTTTGGGATCATCGTGCGCGTCCACGACGATCTTGTGATCGGGTCCTATGAATTTGAACACCGTGTCCACCTCACCAATGGTCTGGGCCGGGGCCTGGGTTTGCGCCAGCCCAGCGACCATCAGCAAGAAAAATGTGCACGTGGCGGACTTGTTCATCGTACTTTCTAGGCAGTTTCAATGTCCCCCACTATAGCCACGCCGCGAGCAAATGGCGGGCGGACCTTACCCGGCTCTCGCCGGCCTGCCTCAGCAGAATCCGCGCCCCTAATAACGACGCGGGTCGTCCGGTCGCCGGTCGTGGCGATTGGGAACGCCATCCCCGTCCCGGTCGCGGTCAGCCCGGTTACGGATGCCGTCACGGTCGCGGTCGCGGTCGCCGTAATAAGGGCCGCCATACGCACGATGGTGCCGTCCACTGTCGTAGGGCACTGCCACGCAGCCAGCCAGGCTGGCAACCACAACAAGCAAGAGGGTAAGCTTTTTCATGGATTTCTCCTGAGTATCCAAGCCTTAGGCATCGTCACCCGCATGCGCGGCGAGCGATGTCATGCATCATGCAGCCCAAACCGAGCTGCCAATCCATTGCAATGCAGCTTCATGTCCACAGGGTGTTGTTGCTCCGCGTCAAGCGTAAATGTGGTTACCAGCTGTGTCGTGGACCCGCGCCGCCATTCGTCGGACCCACGCTGGCATCAGCTCGAGCCGGAAGCTCTTGATGCACAAACCGCTTTGACGCAGCGGTGCTGGGTCCCCGTACGCCAACATGACAGGTATTGCTTGCTACTATTTTTATAGTAACGTGGCATCAGCCAGCGCAAACCTTTTCAAAAAAGAACGCGACTGCGTAGCGTACCGGGCACCTCAGCGAGTTTGGCCAGCGCGATATCGGAGTGCGCCGCATCAATATCAATCACCACATAACCGATGGCTTCGTTGGTCTGCAGGTATTGCGATGCGATGTTGATATTGTTGCCGGCGAAAACCTTGTTGATCTCCGAGAGCACGCCCGGCACATTGCGGTGAATGTGCAACAGCCGGTGTTTGCCGGGGTGCGCCGGCAATGCCACCTCGGGAAAATTGACTGAGGAAGTCGAGGTGCCGTTGTCGCTGTACTTCACCAGCTTCTCGGCCACCTCGATGCCGATATTTTCCTGCGCCTCCATGGTCGAGCCGCCGACGTGCGGTGTCAAAATCACGTTGTCGAGGCCGCGTAGCGGCGACTCGAAGACGTCCTTGTTGCTACGCGGCTCGACTGGAAAAACGTCAATCGCCGCACCCAGCAGTTTTTTCTGGCGCAGCGCTTCGGCCAGCGGTTCAATCTCGACGACCGTGCCGCGCGAGGCATTGATCAGTACGCTGCCCGGCTTCATGGCAGCAATTTCCGCCTTGCCCATCATCCACTGCGTGGCTTTGGTTTCGGGCACATGCAGGCTGACTACATCGGCCTGTGCCAGCAAATCCTTTAGCTGGGCCACTTGCCGGGCATTGCCCAGCGGCAGCTTGGTAACCACGTCAAAAAATACGACTTGCATGCCCAGCGCTTCGGCCAGCACCGACAACTGGGTGCCAATCGAGCCGTAACCAACGATGCCCAGGGTCTTGCCCCGAATTTCAAAGGCATTGTCAGCCGACTTGAGCCAACCGCCCCGGTGCGCCACGGCGCTTTTTTCGGGCACACCCCGCAGCAGCAAAATAGCCTCGGCCAGCACCAGCTCAGCCACTGAACGCGTGTTCGAGAACGGCGCGTTAAAGACTGCAATGCCGCGGCCACGCGCCGCCACCAGGTCCACCTGGTTGGTACCTATGCAAAAGCAGCCGACGGCAGCGAGCTTGGCCGCATGCTCAAAAACCTCCGCTGTAAGCTGGGTTCGGGAGCGGATACCGACAAAATGCACGTCCGCGATCTTGGCCTTGAGCTCGTCATCGGCCAGCGCACCCGTCAGGCTTTCGATCTCCGTGTAGCCCGCCCCTTTCAGAACAGCAACAGCCGAGGGGTGGATGCCTTCCAGCAGGAGGAACCTGATTTTGTTTTTGTCGATGGAGGTTTTGCTCATGGGAGGCTTGCGAGGCACGAAGTGGTCGGGCGACAAGTATGAATCAAAGCCGTCCTCTAGGACGGCGCGGGCGGGTTTGTCCTCCCGAACAGGAAGGTTGAGTTAACGCCTCCTTGCGGCGTTTCAATCAACAGGCGCGGGCGCCTCCCGCGCACCCCGGCTGGTGAATTGCGCCAGCGCCACCCCGACCAGGGTCAACCCCGCACCAGCCAGCTTGATGCCGGTGTACTGCTCGCCCGCAAACATCCAGGCCACCAAGCCCGCAACTGGCGGCATCAAATACATCAGCGGTGCCGTGCGGGCGACGCCACGCACGGAATTGACCCAGCCCCACACGAGCCAACCCAGAAAGGCGGAAATTGTGACCGACCAGACCAGGCCGGCCCACACCACGAGTGAAGCGCTACCCCAGGGCGCGGACAAGCCTGCCGGCAGGGTAAACAGCAGCACCGGCACACTGCCCAGCAAGGTGGCGTAGGTCATGGTCACGACGCTACCGTGGCGCTCTATCAGCGGCTTGGCGCCTACCGTGTAATATGAGAACAGGCTGGCGGCGAGCAGCAGAAACAAATCGCCTCCGGTGGCGCGCCAGTTGCCACCCAGCAGTTTGTCGGACAGAAAAATCAGCACGCCGACAAAGGCCACGGCGACACCCGCAATTTGTGCCTTGTGCAGCTTTTCGAGGCCCATGATGCGCAGTATCAGCAGCGTGAAAATGGGGCCGCAGGCGAGTATCAGCGAACTTGAAAATGCGGTAGACCAGTGAATGCCGTAGGTCACCATGCCCACATGCAGAAAGTGGCCGGCCACGCCCAGCCGCGCCAGCTGCCAAAAATCCCTGCGGCTGATCGCCGGAAAATGCCTGCCGTAGCGGTAGGCAAGCAACGCTATCGCGCACAGCGGCATGATCAGGTAGCGCGCAAACAAGAAGCCGCCGGGGCCAACGACGTTGAAAACAAATTTCTGCAAGGAAAAGTTGATGCCCCAGATCACCACCAGCAGCAGGGCTGCCGCCAAAGCGAGGGAGGCACGGCGGGTTTGTAATTGACGGGTCTGTTCAATGGTCATCAAGCGGAACTCGTAGAGAGAGATATATATAGGGGCGGATTCAAGTACGAAGTGCAAGGTTCAGAAACAGGGTGGGCCAAGAGTCAACAGGATGGGCTCTTTGTGACCAGCCCGTCTCAACCAAGCACCCTGACCTACAAACACGTGAGCCGAGAAGAACGATACCAAATTCCCGCACTCAAGCGCCAAGGCGTAAGCCTTGGCTGCATTTCAGCAGAGCTGGGCTACGGCCCCACCGCAGGCGTTGCTGCACGCCAGTGCTTGGGCTACCGCACGCCGCACCAGGTCTTTTATGGCTTGAAGATGCAGCCGATTACACTGCCTTTTATTGCGCTTTTTACTTGAATCTGCCGATAAATAGTGCAATAGCCCAATGAATACGGGCGCAATAAGCTATTAAAATAATAGCACTTTTAGAACGGGATGGCGATGGCGGTTGCTGGCATAGGCCAGCTTGCCGTGCCGACCTCGAACAGGCGTGGCCAACGCAAGTCAAATCACCGCGGTCTTGCCTGACTTGCTTCTTCCTGGAGAGCCGTCGACGGAAGTGAAGTTGGCAGCTTTCTTTTGGCAGGATTTGGGATAGGGCTGGGGACTGGTGGGCACCGACAACCCGGTGATAATTGCAG
>JBKJZS010000625.1:0-1626 GCA_046714915.1 Polaromonas sp.
GCATGGGGCCTTCCTGTGCATCGATCAACAGCACCACGCCGTCCACCATCGACAGCGCACGCTCGACTTCACCGCCAAAATCGGCGTGACCGGGCGTGTCCACGATGTTGATGTGCGTGCCCTCCCAGCTCACCGCGCAGTTCTTGGCCAGAATCGTAATGCCGCGCTCTCTTTCGATGGCGTTGTTGTCCATCACGGTGTCCACCATCTTCTCGTGCTCGGCAAAGGTGCCGGACTGACGCAGCAGTTGATCGACCATGGTGGTTTTGCCGTGGTCAACGTGGGCGATGATGGCGATGTTGCGGATTTGCTTATGACTCATGGTTGGCTTTCTAAAAACTTGAACTCGGTTCTGGCTAGTGGGCCATCGCGGGGCGGTCCGCAGGGAAGGAAACGACTGGCCTTTGGGCCTGCATATCCTGGATTTCAATTGGGCTGAGCAGGCGCCCGGGGATCAATTCATCGGCGGTAATGTGGGCGGAGCCCAGAAAAGCTCCGAGGTCTGCCGCCTGTCCTGAGCCGCCTGTCCTGAGCCCGGTCGAAGGGGTCGAAGGGCCATAGACCTGCACCAGTGCGGCATCGGGCCCCCACTGGCCCGGCGTGCCGCGGCGGCGCAGGCCGCTGAGAAAACGTCCCGCATTATCGGCATCGAGTGTGACAACCGGATAAGCGGCCACCAGCGACTGAACCGGAAACAGGCAGGCTTCGCGCTCGGGCTCGCTCATGGCTTCCAGCGCCGGCAAACTGACGCACTGGCTGTCGGTGAAGCCGCCGGTCTCCAGCCGCCTGAGCGAGCCCAGGTGTGCGCCGCAGCCAATGGCCTCGCCAATGTCTTCACCCAGCGTGCGGATGTAGGTGCCCTTGCTGCAGGACACTATGATTTTGATAGCTGCTTGCGCTCGTGGATCTTGGGCTAGAGCCATATTCAGCTTGTAAATCGTGATGTGGCGGGCTTCCCGCTCAACTTCTTCGCCCTTGCGCGCGTACTCGTACAAGGCCTTGCCGTCTTTCTTGAGCGCCGAATACATGGGCGGCACCTGGGTCTGAGGGCCGGTGAAGCGCTGTGTCAACTCGTCCAGCAGCGCTGGTGTGATGGCCGGCACCGGACGCGTCGCTATCACTTCACCTTCGGCATCGGCGGTGCTGGTTTTCTGGCCCAGCAGCAGCACGGCCTCATAGGTCTTGTCGGCATCGAGCTGGAGCTGGCTGAACTTGGTGGCCGCGCCAAAACACAGCGGCAGCACGCCCGTGGCCAGCGGATCCAGCGTGCCGGTATGGCCAGCCTTGTCCGCCCGCAGCAACCACTTGGCTTTTTGCAGCGCCTGATTGCTCGACAGGCCCAAGGGCTTGTCGAGCAGCAGCACGCCGTGGACGGGACGTCGCTGAATCTTTTGGCGATGAGAAGAGGTTTGCGTCATAAATTCCGACAGGCTCAGCGCGCGGGCCATTCCCGAACGCTCCGTTGGCGCCGTTGTCCCTGAACCTGTCATCAAGGGAAGCGGCGCGAACTCAGTCGTCCTGGGCGCGGGAGGAAACCGCTTTGGCGATCAGCGCATTCATGTCGGCCGCGCGCTCGGTGGTGCGGTCGAACTGGAAATGCAAGGTCGGCACGGTGTGAATCATCAG
>JBKJZS010000626.1:0-6055 GCA_046714915.1 Polaromonas sp.
CGCGCGGGAAGTCGTCAAAACCGGCGACATTGTGAAAGTGCGCGTGACCGAGGTCGATGTGGCGCGCAAACGCATCGCGTTGACGATGAAGCTGGGCGAGGCAGGCGCGCGCCGTGATGCGCCGCGCGAGAACCGTTTTGAAGGTGGCCGGCCTGGGCAAGGCAGGCCACAGCAACGCGACACCGGTTCGCAGGCGCCGGGCAATACCGCGATGGCCTCAGCATTTGGCAAGCTGACGGGATTGAAAAAATAGCAGGACTCTGCTATTTGCTATCTATTTGATAGCTAATTGCGTATGTTTTGCTTGGGCAAAATACCAGTTTTGTCCAAGAAATCAGCGTTGTCCAGGTGGGCCTCGGCCAGGATTCGCTTGCCCTGCAACGGGCCCACCCACCCTCTGCTGAGGCACGCGCCCGTGACCGAGGCCAGCTATTCGATAGAAGCCTGCCTGCCCACCGCGCAGGAGGCCAGTCAGCTCGGCATCAAGCGCGGAGAACCCTGTCTCGCGATGATGCGCCGCACGGTGAGTGGCGCCGATGTTGCCAGTGTTGCGCGGCTACAGTACCCTGGCACGCGTTACAGCTTTGCAGGACAATTCCCGGCATGAACTGGAAAATGCTTTCCCTTGACGATATGGCGTCCACGCCCTGGCGCAACGGAGGTGGGACGACGCGCGAATTGCTGGCCTGGCCGACCCCGCAGGACTGGGACTGGCGCATTTCGGTGGCTGAAGTTGTCACGAGCGGACCGTTCTCGCGCTTTGATGGCGTGCAGCGCTGGTTTGCAGTGCTCGGCGGTGCGGGCGTTCGGCTGATGCTGGACGGGCGCCCGCATGAGCTAACGGCGCGAAGCGCACCGCTTTGCTTCGACGGTGCCCAGCCCTGCGCTTGCGAGCTGATTGACGGCCCCACGGAAGATTTCAACCTGATGGTGCGAAGCGGGCGCGTCAGCGCGCACATGGTGCGTGTTCTTGGCGCTCTGGACACCCGGGTCGAGTCCGGCACCCGGGTGGCGGTTTATGCCTGGGATGACCCGGTTGCCGTACAGGTGGACAAAGAGTTTGTTACTGTTCCCCCGCATACGCTGGCCTGGCAGGTTCTGGCCGAAGGGGCCTCGGTGCGGATAGAGGCGACCACGGCGCTCTGGATGGAAATGACGCGATGAGCGTGCAGATCTGGCGCCATTGCCGCGTCGCAACCCTGCAGTCTGCGCAACCGCAACCATTGCGGCGCGGGTGCTGGGTGGGCAGAGCAGTGCGGCGGTGCTGTTCAACGCCGCGCTGGCGGGCGGGGCGGCGGCCACGTCGCTGCCGCTGGGCGGCATCCGGCCCGGCCAGCGTGCAGATTTTCTGGTTGTGAATACGGCATCGCCGGCCTTGCTGGGAGTACCCGCCGACCACCTGCTGGACGCGATGGTGTTTTCCAGTCCTGACGCACGCTTCAGCGAGGTGTTTGTGGCCGGGCAGCGCCTGGTCAGCGGCGGGCAGGCACCGGACTGGGCGCGCCTGGCTGCGGGTTTCTCGCAGGCCATGAAGACTTTGAGGGCTTGAATTCCGTTCGGGCTGAGCCTGTCGAAGCCTTGCCCCCTGATGTGTCATCCCGGACCCCGGATCAAGTCCGGGGCAGGCTCTGATCCGGGAGCCATGGATTGCGGGTCAGGCCCGGGATGACAATTCCACGGTTTCCTCGTTCTGGCTCAGGGAGAATCATTTAACGGAATGTGTTGTGGCTATGAATGCTTGTTGAGCTGCGCTTCGATGGCGGCGCCCAGGGCCAGCAGATCACGGTCACGCCCGCGGCGGCCGACCACCATCAGTCCGATTGCCAGCTTGCCTGTGCGCGGCAACGGCAGCGACAAGGCTGGCAGGTCGAAAAAGTTAAAGACCGAGGGGTTGCGTAGCAGCAGCGCGTTGGTTCGTAAAAACACGTCTTCGGCCTGCACCTCATCAATCCGCGGCGCCAGCATCGGAACCGTCGGCAACACCAGCGCATCGAGCTCCGCCATGCGCGCATCCAGCGCAGGCATCAGGGCAGCGCGCGCCTGCTGGATACCTACATAGCTGGCGGCGTCCAGCGTCTGGCCGCGGCGGATACGGCCGAGCACGATGGGGTCGTAAGCCTCGGGCCGGCTGGTGACCCATTCGCGGTGAATCCAGGCGGCTTCGGCGGCGACCAGGGTGCCGCGCTCCTGCAGGCGCAAAGGCTCACCCAGCAAGTCATCGAGTGCCTCATCGCTCACCCGTGCACCAGCACCCGCCAGCCCGGCCAGCGCTTCCTCGACGGCTGCCAGCACCTCGTCCGGCGCCTGGCTGAACAGCAGGCCACGAGGCACGCCGAGGCGAAGGCCGCGCAGGTCTCGCTGCGGCAAGGCTGCGTCAGCGATGCCTGCCAGCACACTGTCAGTGGCGGCGGCGTCAAGAACGCTGCGGCACAGCGGCCCCAGCGTGTCCAGGGTGTAGGACAGCGGAAAAGCACCCTCACGGGTGATCCGGGCCTGGGTCGGCTTGAAGCCGACCAGCCCGTTCAGTGCCGAAGGAATTCGCACCGAACCCCCGGTGTCGGAGCCGATCGCAATGTCGGCCATGCCGCGCGCCACCGATACGCCTGCACCCGAGGACGACCCGCCGGGAATGCGGTTGACGTCCAGGGCGTTGCCGGGCGTGCCGTAGTGCGGGTTGATGCCGACCCCGGAGAACGCGAACTCCGTCATGTTGGTTTTTCCGATGATCACCGCGCCGGCCGCGCGCAGGCGGCTGACCACCACGGCATCACGCGCCGCCGGCGCGGCATCGCGAAGCAGCGCCGAGCCTGCCGTGGTGGCTTCTCCGGCGACGTCGAACAGATCCTTGATCGAGACAATGCGTCCGTCCAGCGGGCCGAGCCGCTGGCCAGTTTCGGCGCGCTTGTCAGCAGCCTGTGCGGCCGCGCGGGCCTGGTCGGCATAGAGCCGCGTGAAAATGCGCCGGCCCTCGTCGCCGGCGGCGGCTATGGCGGCCAACGCTGCCTCCAGTTGCTGGGTGGAAGTGGTGGTTCTCGGGGTCATGATCATGGCTGTACCTTAACGCATCGCATCGGACAAATCTGCCGAACGGAGTTCCCACAGCAGCGCAAAAGTGCAGGCTTGCTCCGACGCGAGATCCAGCGCGTCGGTGAGCACCTGGGTCGGCCTGACGCGGGGCCTGCAGGGCCGTGGCTTCATTGCCCGTCAGGGTCCAGCGCCTGCAGCTTTGCGCGCAGCGTTTCCAGCTCCTCGAGCAGCTGTAGCGCCAGCGCGGCGCCGGCCAGGTTGACCCCCAGGTCTTGTTGCAGGCGCAAGGCAACGCGGGCTCGGTGCAAGTGCAGACCGGTAAAGCGCCAGTGCTCGGATGCCGCACCGCTGACGGCGATGACACCTTCGTCCACCAGTTCGATGATCAGGTCGGCATCTACCGCACAGGCACGACACACTTGCGCCAGTGTCAGTTCAGTCTGCTCTTCCAGAATGACGCCGGTGAGTTGCGGGAGCATCGAGTCGGGTGTCATAGCTGGCCTTCCAGTGGGGCGCGCGGCTTAAACCCATTGAAGGCCGCGGCCATGTCTTTGTAAACCTTCTTTGCCGCTTCCGTGTCGCCGGGCGGCAGCGTCAGCTGCAGTACGAAGTAAAAATCGCCCGGTGTCTTGCCTGGCAGGCCCCGCCCCTTGAGCCGCAGCTTGCGTCCGGTGGCCGAGCCGGCGGGGATTTTGACCTCGACCCGGCCCGTCGGTGTGGGCGCTTCGACCTCGGCACCGAGCATGGCTTCCCAGGGTGCCACGGGAAGGTCCATGTACACGTCGTGCCCGTCCGCGCGGTAAAGCCGGTGCGGTAAAAACGCCACGTCCAGGTACAAGTCACCGGGGCTGCCGTTGCCGATGCCGGGTGCGCCTTGTCCGGCCAGGCGAATGTGCTGTCCGGCCCGTATGCCTTTGGGAATCACAAACTCGATGGTGTGCGCCTGCATGCGCCCACCCCCGGCGCCTTCCGGCTCGGACGCGCGCAGCTGCAGCGTGCGTGTGGCGCCACGGTAGGAGTCCTCGATATCGATTTGTATGCGCGCATGCTGGTCCTGGCCGTCCATGTCGAACGACGCGGCGCGGCCGCTGCGGCCCGCATGGGCGCCACCCATCCCGCCCATTCCACGAAACAGCGACTCAAAAAAATCGCTGTGGTCAACGCCCCCAGCCTCCTCGAAACCCTGCCCGGACGATGCCTGGCGGCGGTTCCATCCGGGCGGTGGGCGGAACTCCTGGCCGGCCTGCCAGTTGGCGCCCAGCTGGTCGTAAGCAGCACGCTTTTCAGGTTCGTTGAGCACCTCGTAAGCTTCCGAAACATCCTTGAAGCGCGCCTCGGCGTTTTTTTCCTTGCTGACGTCCGGGTGGTATTTGCGTGCCAGCTTTCGGTACGCGCGCTTGATGTCGTCAGGTGTCGCGTCGCGTGCCACGCCCATGGTCGTGTAGTAGTCTTTGTATTCCATTGTTGTTCTTCAAAAAATGCCTGCTTCTGCCTGACCGGGAAGGAAGGCATGGAGAAAGGTGGAATGCCGCCAGTCTCAAAATAATCAGCGTATCAGCAAAACCAAAAAACGTACAGCCAGAAAACTTTGTTGCTATCACCCGAACTTCGAGCACAATTTTTCTCTAATTTGTCGGAGGCCCTGCGGCTCGGTGCTGCAGCCTGTGGCAGGCATTGCCGTCAGCGGCCTGGAGCCGGCTCCCTATTGCTCCACCCCGGCAACTCTCTCCTTTCATAAAAAAAAGAACAAGACTCAACCATACAAGCTTGTCGAAGCCAGCGCAGCCCTTCGACCCCTTCGACGGTGCTCAGGACAGGCGGCTCAGGGCGAACGGTTCTTACTTCACAAGGCCGGATAGCGTGCCACACCGCACTAGCGCGCAGCCCCAACCACCTGCACCCAATAAATCCCTGCGCTGCTGTTGTTGTTCACCGCAAAGGCGGCACCCATCTCGGTGTAAGTCGGCGACATCAGGTTGGCGCAGTGGCCGGGGCTGTTGAGCCAGCCCTGCACGGCTGCGTCGGCCTGCATCTGGCCGGCGGCGATGTTCTCGCCGATGGCACGCCAGTGGTAGTTGCTGCGGCTGGCGCGGCCGTCCACGCGGCTGCCGTCGCGGCCGGTGTGGCTGAAGTAGCTGTAGCGCACCATGTCCTCGGCATGGGCATCGGCCACGCCGTGCAGTGTGGCGTTGAGCCGCAGCGGACGGGCTGCCGCGAAAGAATCGTTGCCGCAGCGTCGCGGCCTGGCGCGTGCGTCGTTCACCAGGGCAAGCACCCGCGCCTGCACGTCGCCGGCCTGCGCAGCACCGGGCGGCGAGAAGGGCGCGGCCAGCACGATCCAGGTTTGCGAGCCGCGCTGGTGAAAGCCGATCTCGGCCAGCTCGCCCTGGATGACCGTGTTGCAGGAGGCGTCCACCGCGCCCCGCGCCAGCGCGGCGACCCCGGTATAACCCTGCAGTGTGATCTGTGCCGCACGCACGGCGCGGTAGTCGGAGGCTTTCATTGCGTCGTCGAGCTTGCTGCCGCCCGCAATGAGCGCGGCGGCGCGCGACAGGGACGTGTTTTCGTGCAGTGGGGTGGCCGCACCGGGGCGGCCTTCACAGCCTTGCTGTCGAGCGGCGTTCAGTGCGTGTAGCAGCGGCTGGTGGGCGTGCGTGGTCGCCTGTGCCTGCGCCTGTCCGGTGGCGGCCAGCATGGTCAGCGCCAGACAAGCCGCGGCCTTCAGCCATGCGCCATGCGCTTTCACCACTGAGCGGAAAATTCCATGGGTCCATGATAGCGCCGCGCCGCTGCACAGCTTGTTCGCTGGCTTCGCGTTGGGGGACGGCAGGGTTCATCCGCTCCGTATTTGATAGCTGCTTACGCTTGTCAGTATTGGGCTAGTGGCAATATTGATCCGGTCTTGTGAAGTATGAACCGTTCGCCCTGAGCCGCCTGTCCTGAGCACCGTCGAAGGGGTCGAAGGGCTGCGCTGGCTTCGACAAGCTCAGCCCGAACGGAAATGAAGACTTCATCGGGCCGGAGCAAT
>JBKJZS010000627.1:0-7282 GCA_046714915.1 Polaromonas sp.
TCAGTTCTTGAGGAGCGTTGCAACCCACGGCATGTGGATTAGGCTCAAGATTTAACTTGCAACCACGCTCACCCGCAATGCTTTTTAGCCGGGTGAGTTTTCAAACTCGCCAGACTTTTCAGCTTTGTGCACGTGGCCATTTTGCCCAGTTGATGTTTGTTTTATTTCTTGATTTTGGAGAACCGTATGAACGCCGTCCTGAAACCTGTTGCTTCTTTTACTGACTATGTGATTGCTGATATTTCTTTGGCTGCCTGGGGCCGCAAAGAACTGAAAATTGCAGAAACCGAAATGCCTGGCCTGATGGCTATTCGCGAAGAGTTCGCGAAGGCGCAACCGCTCAAGGGCGCACGCATCACCGGTTCGCTGCACATGACCATCCAGACCGGCGTGTTGATCGAGACGCTGCAAGCCCTGGGCGCCGATGTGCGTTGGGCGTCGTGCAACATCTTCTCCACACAAGACCACGCCGCCGCCGCGATTGCTGCCGCTGGCACACCGGTCTTTGCCATCAAGGGTGAAACCCTGGCCGACTACTGGGACTACACCCACCGCATCTTCGAATTCACCGGCGCCAAAGGCACGCCCGAAGAAGGTCCGAACATGATTCTGGACGACGGCGGCGATGCCACCCTGCTGATGCACCTGGGCACCAAGGCCGAGAAAGACGCCAGCCTGCTGGCCAAACCGGGCAGCGAAGAAGAAATCTGCCTGTTCAATTCGATCAAGGCCAAGCTGGCGCAAGATCCGACCTGGTACAGCCGCCGTCTAAAAAACATCGTCGGTGTGACCGAAGAAACCACCACCGGCGTGTTGCGCCTGAACGAGATGTCGGCCAAGGGCACGCTGGCCCTGCGCGCCATCAACGTCAATGATTCGGTCACCAAGTCCAAGTTCGACAACCTCTATGGTTGCCGCGAATCGCTGGTTGACGCGATCAAGCGCGCCACCGACGTGATGATCGCCGGCAAGGTGGCGCTGGTCGCCGGTTACGGTGACGTGGGCAAGGGCTCGGCCCAGGCCCTGCGCGCACTCAGCGCCCAGGTCTGGGTGACCGAGATCGACCCCATCAATGCCCTGCAGGCCGCGATGGAAGGTTACAAGGTTGTGACCATGGAATACGCCGCCGACAAGTGCGATATTTTTGTGTCCGCCACCGGCAACAAGAATGTCATCACCTATGAACACATGGCGGCCATGAAAGACCAGGCCATCGTCTGCAACATCGGCCACTTCGACAACGAAATCGACGTCGCATCGCTGGAAAAATGCACCTGGGATGAGATCAAGCCGCAAGTCGATCACGTGATCTTCCCGGACGGCAAGCGCATCATCCTGCTGGCCAAAGGCCGCCTCGTTAACCTGGGTTGCGGCACCGGTCACCCCAGCTTCGTGATGTCGTCGAGCTTTGCCAACCAGACCATTGCGCAAATCGAACTCTTCACCAAGCAAGCCGATTACGAGGTCGGCAAAGTGTATGTGCTGCCTAAACACCTGGACGAAAAGGTCGCGCGTCTGCACCTGAAGAAAGTCGGCGCGATGCTGAGCGAGCTCAGCGACGAGCAGGCGGCGTACATCGGCGTCAGCAAAGCAGGCCCTTACAAAGCGAATACGTACCGCTATTGATCGCTGGCTGTCATGCCGGACTCGATCCGGCATCCATGTTTGCTAACCCGCTCCATCCGGTACACATGGATTGCGGGTCAAGCCCGCAATGACAAAACTGGCGACTCAAACCGAAGACTCTTATGCGCGCTGACCTCTTCCTCGTTGAACACGGCCATGCCGCTACACGCTCTCAAGCCCAGCGCCTGATCGCGTCGGGCGTGCAGTGGCGCGTGGAGGCGGGCGGCGTCTGGAAGAAAGTCGCCAAAAACGGCGACGAAATTCCCGAGCTCGCCGAGCTGCAGATCCTCGACACCACCGAAGCCCGCTACATCTCGCGCGGTGGGCTCAAGCTGGAAGGCGCGCTGAAAAGCACCGGCCTGAAGGTGGCTGGCCTGCGCTGTCTGGATATCGGCCAGTCCACCGGCGGTTTCACCGACTGCCTGCTGCAGCAGGGCGCGGTGCAGGTGGTGGGCGTGGACGTGGGCCACGGCCAGCTGCACCCCAGCCTGCGCGACGATCCGCGTGTGCTGTGTATCGAAGGTGTCAATGCGCGGTCCATGACTGCTATGAATTTGGTAGCTCCTCCCGCGCATGAGGACGGGGCTGAGAGCGAATTCGATGCTGAAGAATTCGAGCCCGAAGCGGGCGAGGCAGTCGAGGCAAACTTTGACTTTCTGACCGGCGACCTGTCTTTTATTTCGCTGACCCTGGTTCTGCCGGCGGTGCTGCGCCTGCTCAAGCCCGGCGGTGACCTTTTGATGCTGGTCAAACCCCAGTTCGAATTGCAGCCCGGCCAGATCGGCAAGGGCGGCATTGTGCGGGATGCCAGCCATTTTGAGTTTGTGGAAAAGCGCTTGCGCGATGCCTGCACTGCGCTTGGCATGGAGGTGAAAGCCTGGCTGGCCTCACCGATTGAAGGCGGCGACGGCAACCGCGAGTTTTTCATCCACGCCATCAAGGGCCATGACAACGCCGGTGAAGACCAGCCCCTGCCGGCGGCGCCGCAAAGAAAGGCGCCCAAGCGCCTGCCACGCGCCGCTGCGCGCGAGCCGCATGAAGACCCGGAAGCCGCCCACGCCGGCCAGCCCGGCCCGGCACGCGCCAAGCGGCGCGACAAAAAAACCGACGAGGAATGAGGTTTGTGATGAACGGTGCCCTGAGTTTTGAATTTTTTCCGCCCAAGACGCCGGAAGGCGCCGACAAGCTGCGCGGTGTGCGCCAGGCACTCTATGCGCACAAGCCTGAGTTTTTCAGCGTGACCTACGGCGCCGGTGGCTCTACGCAAGACGGCACCATGCAGACCGTGCAAGCCATCATTGGCGACGGTTTTGACGCTGCGCCGCACTTCTCGTGCATAGGCGCCACGCGTGAAGGGGTGCGTGCGCAACTCGCGGCCTTCCGCGCTGCCGGCATCAAGCGCATGGTAGCGCTGCGCGGCGATTTGCCCAGCGGTTTTGGCGCGTTTGGCGAGTTCAAATACGCCAGCGAATTGATTGAATTCATTCGCGCAGAAACTGGTGACGCTTTTCATATCGAGGTGGGTTGCTACCCGGAAACGCATCCCCAGGCCAAGTCGCCCGAAGCTGACCTGCAGGCCTACCTGATCAAGGTAAAGGCCGGCGCAAGCTCAGCCATCACCCAGTATTTTTTCAACACCGACGCCTACTTCCGGTTTGTGGACGACACCCGCAAGCTGGGTGCCGACATTCCGGTGGTGCCGGGCATCATGCCCATCATCAGCTCCACGCAACTGATGCGGTTTTCCGACGCCTGCGGCGCAGAAATCCCCCGCTGGATTCGCCTGCGTCTGCAGGGCTTTGGTGACGATACGGCCTCCATCAAAAGTTTTGGCCTGGACGTGGTCACCGACCTGTGTGACCAGCTCTGTACGGCGGGCGTGCCCGGCATTCATTTCTACACGATGAACCAGGCTGCAGCCACGACGGAAATCATTCGCCGTCTGCAGCTGGCTCGATGAGGGTTTGATTCTGTACAGGGGCACCATCCGGTTCTGGATTACCGCAAGCCTGCTGGCGCTGCTGTCAGCCTGCACAACGCGGCCTGCCACTTCGCCCGCGGTTTCACTTCCGGTCCCTGCTACTCCCGTTAAAGCGGCGAAAGCACCCCTTGAGGCGAAAGCATCACCCGCGCCGCTGAGCGATGCTGCGCCAAGCGCTGCGGCAGTGGTGGACGACAAAAACCTGCTGGCGGGTGAGGCTGTCAGAGAGTTCGAGCAGGGAAAAGCCTCCTGGTACGGCCCGCGATTTAACGGGCGACGCACTGCCAGCGGGGAGCGCTACAACATGCACGAGCTCACGGCGGCGCACAAGACGCTGCCCTTTGGCACCGTGGTGCGGGTGCGCAGCCTGGTCAGTGGCAAAGAGGTCGATGTACGCGTCACCGACCGCGGACCGTTCAGCCGCGGCCGTGTGATTGACCTGAGCCGTGCCGCCGCCGAGGCGCTGGGCATGTTGGGGCTGGGCGTGAAGGACGTGTTGTTGTTGGTGCCGGAGTCCACGCCGACGGCGGCTGAAGTGCCGCTGCCCTCAAGAAAACGTTCATCTGCTGTCAAGCGTGCGGTGGGCTCACAGGTCCGCTGAACGCGGCGTACAGAATTGTCATGCCGGACCTGATCCGGCATCCATGCCTCGCATCAATGGATGACAGGTAAATGCTGAGAGTTCGCGAAATTGTCATCCCGAACTCGATCCGGGATCCCCTGCCGCACTTGCCACCAACCGGGCTGGCGTGACATGGATTGCGGGTCGAGCCCGCAATGACAGTCTGCAAGGCGGCTGAAAAAGCCTGTCTCATCCCTCGCGCTTCAGTTGGTTAAAAAGACAAACCCCGCTGTGACTGAGTTTAGGTTTTGTTCACGCACTCTGCATCCTCTACGTGTGCAGTACCAGAGCCGCTAAAGCCCCACAAATCGCTATGGCAAACGGACCATTGGCGCCATCAACATCGGGCTGATGACGGGCTGGCTGGCCGACGTGCAGAAGATGGATTCGGCCACCCTGGTCAGCCTGATGAAGATGGGGGCCAAGGTGCAGAAGCTGCTTCAAGTCAAAGACAAGGTCACCCGCACCGTCAAGGGCGACTGTCAAGGACGGCCTTGACAGGCCGGGCCGCACCCGCCAAAGTTGCAGCGCAGTCTGCCCCCTTACCCATGAAGACAGGAGTTGACGATGGATGGTCTTGACGCTTTCCTTCTGGCCCGCATCCAGTTTGCGGCCAACATCACTTTTCACATCCTGTTCCCGACGATCAGCATTTCCCTCGGCTGGGTCTTGCTGTTTTTCAAGCTGCGCTTCGTCAAGACCCAGGAACAACACTGGATGGACGCCTACCAGTTCTGGGTGAAAATTTTCGCGCTGACTTTTGCGCTGGGGGTGGTCAGCGGCATCACCATGAGTTTCCAGTTTGGCACCAACTGGCCCGGCTATATGCAAAAGGTTGGCAATATCGCCGGTCCCTTGCTGGCGTATGAGGTGCTTACCGCTTTTTTCCTTGAAGCCACCATGCTCGGTGTCATGTTGTTTGCGCGTGAGCGCGTCAGCGAAACCATGCATACCGTGGCCACGCTGCTGGTGGCTGCTGGCACCACGCTGTCGGCGTTCTGGATTCTTGCCTTGAACTCCTGGATGCACACGCCGGCGGGTTTTCAAATGATCAACGGCCAGGCCCATGTCACGAGCTGGCTGCAGGTGATCTTCAATCCGTCCTTCCCTTACCGATTCACGCACATGATGCTGGCATCGGGGCTGACGGTGGCTTTTTTCGTGGCCGGAATTTCGGCTTACCGCTGGCTGCGAAATGAGCGTGGCGCTGAAGTGATTGCCGGCCTGAAAACCGGCATCTACCTGGCCGCCGTATTGATCCCCTTGCAAATCATCGCGGGTGACCTGCACGGCCTCAACACGCTCAAACACCAGCCCGCCAAACTGGCCGCGATGGAAGGCATCTGGGAAACCCAGAGGGGCGCACCGGCGGTGCTATTTGCTCTGCCCGACGGCCAGGCGCGTAAAAATCGCTATGAAATAGCCATCCCCAAACTGGCCTCGCTTTATCTGACACACGAGCTGGATGGACTGGTCAGAGGGGTCAACAGTTTTGACGGCATGCACCCGCCGGTGGCACCGGTGTTTTGGGCGTTTCGCATCATGGTCGGCATGGGCCTCATGATGCTCGCCGTGAGTTGGGTCTGCGCATTTCAGCTGGCGCCCTGGAAAAAAGGCGCTTCCCGCACGCTTCGGCCTTGGCACGCCCGGTTGCTGGTGGCCATGACTTTTGCGGGTTGGATAGCGCTGGTTGCGGGCTGGTACGTCACGGAGATCGGGCGGCAGCCCTGGCTCGTGACCGGTGTGCTGACGTCTCTTGAGGCGGCTTCCCAAGTGCCGGCGCCGCGTATTGCACTGACACTGGCGCTGTACCTGACCCTTTATGCGGCGCTGATTGTGGCCTACATCTCCGTGGTGTTTTATCTGGCGCGCCACAAAACCCATGCCGACCAGCCCTTCGGCAACGACCTGGAAGATGAATTGAACGTTGTTAACTACCCTGAAAAGGAAGGAGCAGCCAATGCTTGACCTCGCCCCCGATCTGACGCAAGCCGCAGGCTGGATGCCGATTGCCTTTCTCGTGATCATGGGTCTGGCCATGCTGGCCTATGTGATTCTGGACGGCTATGACCTCGGCGTGGGGGTGCTGATGCGCCGCGCCAGTGATGACGACAAGGACACCATGATCGCCAGCATTGGTCCGTTCTGGGACGCCAATGAAACCTGGCTGGTGCTTGGTGTCGGTATCATGCTCACGGTGTTCCCGCTGGCGCATGGCGTGATTCTTGGGGCCCTGTATTTGCCGGTGGCCATGATGCTGATCGGGCTTACTTTGCGCGGCGTGGCTTTCGACTTTCGCGTAAAGGCGCGTGCGGCCCACAAGCCGCTGTGGAACGGGGCGTTTTACACCGGCTCCCTGTTGGCCAGCTGGTCGCAGGGCTACATGCTGGGTTCGCTGATCACGGGTTTTGCCGCCACCGGCTGGATCATGGTCTTCAATGCGGTGATCGGGCTGGCGCTGGTGGCCGCCTACTGTCTGCTGGGCGCGGGCTGGCTGATCATCAAGTCGGAAGGTGCCCTGCAACTGCAGGCGGTGCGCTGGGCGCGCGCCAGCCTGTGGTTCACCATGGCCGGAATTGCGGCCATCTCGATCGCCACGCCGCTGGTCAGTCCGAGTATTTTCGCCAAGTGGTTTTCCTTCCCGAACATCGTGCTGCTGCTGCCGATTCCGGCGGCCACTGCGGTGCTGTTTGGTGTGATTTTCCGCAGCCTGCAGCGCCTGCCGACGCGGCTGGCACAGGGCAATGAATACGGTGCCTGGGTGCCGTTTGGCGCGACCGTGGGGGTGTTTCTGCTGGCGTTTTACGGGCTGGCCTACAGCCTGTTTCCGTGGCTGGTGATTGACCAGTTAAACATCTGGCAGGCAGCCACAGCGCCTGAAGCCATGGGCGTCATTCTGGCCGGCGCCGCGGTGGTGTTGCCGATGATCATCGGTTACACGGTGTTTGCCTACCGGGTGTTCTGGGGCAAAAGTACGGCCCTGAAGTACTAGTACTGCAACCCGAAAATATCGAAACATGAAAGCGCGTCTTCGCACCCACGGCGGCGTTGCA
>JBKJZS010000628.1:0-8968 GCA_046714915.1 Polaromonas sp.
ACCTTGACGAAGGCCCGATCATCGAGCAGGACGTGGCCAGAGCCGACCACAGCAAAACCGTGGAAGCGCTGACCGCGATGGGCCGCGACACCGAAAGCCAGGTATTGGCCCGCGCGGTGTTGTGGCACAGCGAACACCGGGTGCTGCTCAATGGCCACAAGACGGTGATCTTCAAATGACTGCCTCCATAAATCCGAGCGCCGGGCGCGGGGCTGCCTTGCGCGGTGCTCGGAATCCTCATGCACCGAAGTGCATTCCGGTGTCCTGCGCTCCGTGCGCCTTGCCCGGCATCCCGCCGCTCGAATTTCTGGAGGCAGTCTAAGAATGACCGCCGCCCGCATCCCGCCCATCCAGTGCCTGCTGACCTTTGAAACGCTGGCGCGGCTGCGCAGTGTCACGCAGGCGGCGGAAGAATTAAATGTGACGCCCAGCGCCGTCAGCCACCGCGTTAAACAGCTCGAGCAAATCATAGGCACCAAGCTGTTTGGCCGGGCCGATTTTTCGCTGACTACGGAAGGCAGCGAGTACCTGGCCCATGTGCGCGAAGGCTTGGCGACCCTGCAAAAATTTCCCGGCGCCGCAGGCCAAAGCGGCACACCGGGCAAACGCAAGCTGCGTCTGGCGGTCACGCCGACCTTTGCCCGCTCCATTCTGATCCCGCGGCTGCGCCAGTTCACCGATGCCTATCCCGAGATTGATCTCACGCTGCAGGTATCCATCCCGCTGCTGGACGTGGTGGCCGAGGACGCCGACCTGATGGTGCGTTTTGGCACTGGGCGTTATGCCGATGTCGAGCATGTCTGCCTGATGAAAGACGAGGTCACGCCGCTGGCTTCGCCGGCTTATGTGCGCGAGCACGGTCCGTTTGAAGCTGCGGAGGACCTGGATGGCGAAGCGCTGCTACGCTCCCCGCTAGAGCCCTGGCGCACCTGGTTTGCCGCGCACGCCCTGGATTGGCCCGAACCGGTGGACGGCTCGCAGTTCAACGACATCGGCCTGATGTGTGACGGCGCTGCAGCCGGCATGGGGATTGCGCTGGTGCGGCTCAAACTTGGCGCCCCGTGGCTGGAGAACGGCTCGCTGGTGCGCCTGTACGATCGCAATGTGCCCAGCCCGCACGCCCACTACCTGTGCTGGCGCACCGGCATGATGGACCGCTGGGAATGCGCGGCCTTTGCCGATTGGTTGAAAAAATCCATTTCCTAAGATTTTTACTCCAGGGTTTAGTGTTTTTGGCCTGCAGCCCTTTAAATACGGGCGAAACTAGCTATTTAATTGATAGCGTTTTGTTTTTCACAAAAATCCACCAGTTTCTTCACACCGGAGACGGGCGCTTTGCATTAAAGTGGTTCATCCGAGTCACGACGTCGCATCGCATCCTTAAGGCCGCCCCATGAATGCATCCCTTGGCACCGAGCAGCAAAGCCTGCTTGCACGGACCGAACGCCAGTCCCTCGTCGTCAACGCGCTACAGACGGTTTTGCCGGCGCACGCGCTGCTCTGGAACAGCGAGGACACCACCCCCTACGAATGCGATGGTCTGACCGCCTACCGGCAGCGACCGCTGGTGGTGGCCCTGCCTGAAACCTATGCGCAGGTGCAAGCCGTGCTGCGCACCTGCCATGCGCTGGACGTGCCAGTGGTGGCGCGCGGCGCCGGCACCGGCCTCTCCGGCGGTGCCATGCCGCACCGTCTTGGCGTCACCCTGTCACTGGCCAAATTCAACAAGATTCTGACGCTGGACGCGACAAGCCGCACGGCCGTGGTTCAGGGGGGGGTGCGCAACCTGGCGATCAGCGACGCCGCCGCGCCGCTGGGCCTGTATTACGCGCCCGACCCGTCCAGCCAGATCGCCTGCACCATAGGCGGCAACGTCGCCGAAAATTCCGGCGGCGTGCATTGCCTCAAGTACGGCCTGACCCTGCACAACGTGCTGAAGGTCAAAGGTTTCACCATCGAAGGCGACATGGTGGAGTTTGGCAGCGAGGCGCTGGACAGCGCCGGTTACGACCTGCTGTCGGTCGTCATCGGCAGCGAAGGCATGCTGGCGGTGACCACCGAAGTGACCGTCAAGCTGGTGCCCAAACCGGTGCTGGCGCGCTGCATCATGGCCAGCTTCGACGACCTGCGCAAGGCTGGTGATGCCGTCGCTGCGGTCATTGCGGCCGGCATCATTCCGGCCGGCCTGGAGATGATGGACAAACCGATGACTGCGGCGGTCGAGGATTTTGTGCATGCCGGCTACGACCTGACCGCCGCAGCCATTTTGCTCTGCGAAAGCGACGGCACGCCGGAAGAGGTCGAGGAAGAAATCGGCCGCATGAGCGAGGTGCTGCGCAGCCACGGCGCCACCGCCATTGCGGTGAGCCAGAACGAAGCCGAGCGCCTGCGCTTCTGGAGCGGCCGCAAAAACGCCTTTCCCGCCTCCGGCCGCATCAGCCCCGACTACATGTGCATGGACTCGACCATTCCACGCAAGCGCCTGGCCGACATCCTGCTCGCGATCCAGGACATGGAGAAAAAATACGGCCTGCGTTGCGCCAATGTGTTTCACGCCGGCGACGGCAATCTGCACCCGCTGATTCTGTTCGACGCCAACGATGCTGACCAGTTGCACCGCTGCGAACTGTTCGGCGCCGAGATCCTGGAGACCAGCGTGGCGATGGGCGGCACGGTCACCGGTGAACACGGCGTCGGCGTGGAGAAACTGAATTCCATGTGTGTGCAGTTCAGTGCCGCCGAAAACGAGCAGATGTTCGGCGTCAAACGCGCGTTTGACCCCAAAGGCCTGCTCAACCCCGGCAAGGTGATTCCGACACTGCAGCGCTGCGCTGAGTACGGCAAGATGCTGGTGCGCGGCGGGCGGCTGTCACACCCGGATCTTCCGCGCTTCTAGAGAATATGGCCGCCACGCTGGCCACTGCCTGTGCCTTCGGCGTTGCGCTGCCCCTTTCACGAAGGAGAGGGGCTGAACTTGCTTGGGGCGGCCCGGCGCTGCGTTCGATGGTTCCCACGCTTGTCGCAATGGAGTGCGCTTGACATGACCGGACTGCGCGGTCTCGCCTGGTTGCTGTTGCTGCAGTCTGTCGGTGAATTGCTGTCGCGGGGCTTGTCGCTGCCATTTCCTGGCCCGGTTGTCGGCATGATTCTGCTGCTGGGTGCGCTGCGCTGGCCGCTGGTGCGTGAACCTGTCGCCGCCTGCGCCGAGTTTCTTCTTTCGCATCTGTCGCTGCTGTTTGTGCCGGTCGGTGTGGGGGTCATGACCCATCTGTCCATCGTCAGCCAGTACGGTGGCCGCATGCTGCTGGTTATCGTGTTCTCGACACTGATCGGTCTGGCCGTCGCGGCGCTTGTGATGCACCGGTTCGGGCGCAAAGACGATGCCGAAGTTCGTTGAGCTCTGGGTTTACCTGTCGGCGACGCCGCTGTTCGGCCTGACCGCAACGCTGGTGGTTTACGCGGTGGCCCAGGCCGTTTACACGCGCCTGCAGCAGGCGCCCTGGGCGAATCCGGTACTGTGGACCGTGCTGGTGATTGCGTCGGGGCTGCTGGCTAGCGGCATTTCTTACCCCACTTATTTCGCGGGTGCCCAATTCATTCACTTCTTGCTGGGGCCCGCTGTGGTGGCGCTGGCCTGGCCTCTGTGGCAACGCCGGGCAGTGCTGCGCCGACGCTGGGGCCGCTTGCTGCTCGCCGGGCTGGCCGGCGGCATGGCCGCCAGTGGCTCGGCGCTGGTACTGGGCTGGGCCGTGGGTTTGCCCGCCGACGTCGTGCTGTCGCTGGCCCCCAAATCTGTCACTGCACCAGTGGCGATGGGCATCGCCGAAAAAATGGGTGGCATTCCGGCTCTCGCGGCCGTGTTTGCAGTGATGACCGGCCTGGTCGGTGCACTAAGCGGCAAATACTTGTTCGATGCCCTCAAGATCCCGACCGACCCCGCCGGCTGGAAAGCCCGCGGCTTTGCCCTGGGCACCGCGTCGCATGGCATTGGCGCCGCCCGCGCGATGCAGGTCGATGCCGATGCCGGGGCTTACGCAGGTCTGGCGCTGGGATTGCAGGTGGTGCTGGCTTCCTTGCTGATGCCCTTGTCGTTCCGCCTTTTTTAAGCCTTCACCAGGCGTCGATGAAACGCCCGCCATGGGCGGGCTTCACCCGCGCCGACAGCAGCCCCCGCGCCAGCCATGCGCGGGTCTCACTGCGGCGACAGTCCCTCCAAGCACCGATTCAGGCCACCTGCAAACCCGGTTTGGCAAGGGGTGTGGCCTTCGTAGTGCCAGAGGCACCGAACACAATCTCGCCGGCCAGCTGACCGCCTTCTTCAATCACCAGTTTCCCGTAACGAATTTTGCCGGTGACTTTTCCGGTGGCATAAATCACCAGCTTCTGGCGCACCGTGAGGTTGCCGTCGAACTCGCCGTGAATTTCCGCGATGTCAATTTCAGCCGAGCCCTTGAACGCGCCACGTTCTGAAATCTGCATCACGCGCGAGTCCATGGTGGCTTCCACCAGGCCTTCGACCACCAGGGTGTCGCAGTCGGTGATTTCGACACCCTTGAGCTTGATGTTCGGCCCCACTGTCAACTTGCTGCCGCCTTCGGGGGCGCCGGTGCTGGCGGATACGGCGGCGGCGGGCGCAGAAACGGGAGATGCGATGTTCGATGCATTGGTGGCCGCAGGACCGTTCGTGTAGGGATTCGGATTGGGGTTGCCTGGACGCAAAGTCGCAGGCTCATTGTCTCGCTTGCCAAAGAACGGTGATTGCAGTGCCATAGGGATTTCCTTGAAAAAGTCCGATGGTACGAAGCCGTATTTGAAAAGTCTCCACCGTTAATGCAAGATGAGTAACGAAATTAATTTTTGTATCCAGGGGTGTATCGAACATCTGCGTGCGGTCAAGCGCAGCAGCGCCTGCAAGACCCCCGCTCTGTTGTTCTGTAGCGGCTGGAGACTTGTAGACTCTTGGGATGCGCTACACGGTCAGGATTTTTCACACCGAGGATGTTTCGGAAGCGGAACGCACGCAGGCGGCACAACGGTTTCGCACGGCGCTGGAAGCATCGCTGGGAGATGCCAGCCTGGTGGCGCCGGTTTACCGCGCCTACCTGCGGCTGCTACAGACCCACGGCGAACATGCGCGACCCTGGGACCTCACGCCGCCAGAGCAGGTGCTGGCCGACCAATGGGAAGCGGCGGAGCTGGCCGCCACGCAGGCGGCCTTTGGGGCCGAACGCCACATGGGCGACGCCCATTTTGAACTGACCATTGAGAGCCGCTGACTGGTGTCTGGGTCCGTCAAGGGCAAGCCAGTCCCTGCGGCCGATGCAGCTTCAATCGTCGTGGGAGCGCCAGACCAGCGCGAGCGATTTGAACTTTTGCCAGACTGTCAGCCGTTCATCCGACAACGCGTCGAGGAAGTCTGACAGGCGTTTGGATTTGACCATCGTGTAGACCGTGAGGGTCAGTATCAGCACAAAGACCGTGCCAAAAATCAGCAGTTTTCTGCTCCATGGCGCATCGGCTTCGGCGAGCAGGTTCATGCCGAGAAAACCGGTGGAAACGGTGCCGATCAGACCGAAGATCGTCACGACCGTCAGGCGCACAACCGTATTGGCCTGTCGCCTCAGGCTGTCGGCCTCAAGGTAACTGTTCATGTCGGCGATGCGTTCCTTGACCTCGGCGTAAAGTGGATCCAGGCCAAGATGGGTGGCGCACATCTTGAACAACGCGCGTGCCTGAGCCTGTTCGGTCACCTCGTGAAACCAGTAGCGGTGGGTGAAGCGCAGAAAATCCGCAAAACTGGCCCGGATTGAGCGCTTGAATCGCCGCACGCTGCCCACGTCATCGACGCTGAGCTGCTTCAAGGCTTCGACCAGCTTGTCCGAGAACATCAGCAAGGCCGCTTTCTGGAAGTGCGCGATCAGGAACAACAGGAAATGCTGGTGCCGAAACTGTGACAAAACGCCGCGTTCGCGGCAACTGTAGAACTCGGAATGGGCGTCACCGACCACCACCAGCGTATGACCGCTGCACAGGTAGCGGGTGTTGGGCGCAGGCCCGCCATCCGTCCAGAACCGGTCATAGCAGTAGCGGCCCTCGAAGTCACTCAGGTGTTGCTCTGAATAGGGCAGATTGCCAGCGTTGCCGGTGCCCGCTTCGGCGGCGCCCGTTGCCAGGCCGAGTCGAATGAAATCATTGCGCGTCAGCAGGCACGGGTTGTCCAGCGCCAGGAAGGCCATCAGCGACATGCGGTAATTCTCGATCTGCCGGTAACGCAGCGCGCCGCTTTGCTCTGAGTGGTCGCTCACCAGAGGCTCGAGCAGATAGGCCCAGTGCGCCGCGATGCGCGGCGCCCGGTGATGGGCCACATGCGCCAGAAACAGTTCGCGCTGCTGGGCGTCGGAACAGGCCAGCGTCTCGCCGTTCTGGCCCAGCCACTCCACATTCGCCAGGCAGTGCAGGGCCTGGCCGTCGGCCTCCCAGCCCGCGGGATAGCCACGGCCGAAACGGTAGAGCAACTCCTGCGCCTGGCCCAGCGAGAGCTGGTCGGCGCTGACCTCCACGTTGAGCAGCACCAGATCGACGTCCAGAAAGAAATACAGGTCAATATGCGCGATTTCCAGCAGGATAGGTGCTTCACCGGGGCGCAAGGTCAGGCGCGCGTGGCGGATGTCGTGGCGCCGAAATACCCGCATCGGCGAATTCGAGTCCTTCTCGCCCGCGCTGCGTACAGCCCGCCCTTCGCCGTACAGAAAATGCTGCACGTAAGGCAGGAAGGTGACGAACTCGTTGTAATGACGTTCGTGGAACTGGCCCGCAGCGCCGTCGTACTCATCCACCACTTCGCGCCACAGCGACGCGTCGCCCGCTTCCTGCAGCAGCTGCCATGGTTTGAGCCGGCCCGCGTGGTCACCGCGCACGGGCATGAGCCGCAGCGGCCAGAGCAGTATCTGACGGAAGTGCTCGACGTGGGCGGCGGGCGCAGCGTTCATGCTTGGACTGTAATGCAGAAGCGCGTGACTCTGGCAACAGACTGAACCGCAATCCTCTTCAGCCACATTGCACGAGGCAGGGCCATAGCAGCGTTGGCCAGCACCGTTTGAGGGTTCTGGGGCGGTGGGTTCGGCGTTCCGCACTCAAACCACGCCGTCCGGTTAGTGGGCAAAGGGTGACAATTGGGCGCGGGAATAGAGCCCCCTTCATGCTGCCAGCAGCGCTTGCAGCTCTTTCAGCGCGCCGCGGCCCCAGCGCACGAACTGCAACACCCCGCCGAAAAATTTGTCATTGCCCAGCGCCAGGTTTCCCATTTTCACGGCAGCGGTTGGCAAGCTGTTTGCTATTGATTAAATAGCTCCTCAGGCTTGTCCTTTATGCCATTGAATCACTTTTGATGTTGAGTTCAAGCTCTGCGGATATTTCTGGATAGTGTCAAAGGCCGTCGTTGCCCAGCATCGGACCGGCGTCGCTGGCGAGATCTCATGCGTCACCGTTGAAGCGACTTCAAGTAGAGCGATATCGCTTCGATATCGTGAGCCGACAAATGGGACGCCTTGCCGTGCGTGTCCGGAATCACGCGGATGTTATTGGCAGCGAGCACCGGGTTGATCCGCCCGCCGACGATCAGGGGCGCGACGTTTCGGGTACCGAGCTGATCGATCTGCAGCCGACCTTCGGGATACGCGGCCTTGTCGTAGGCCGGGTTGTTGCCGGCTTTGAGGATGAACGGACTGTCCAGACTCACGCACAGCGGACCCTTGCCGTCGCCGGCGAGCCGGGTGCAGCTCCCGTCGTCCCGGCTGTCGGCGAAAGTGATTGGAACCTCGGTTGGCAGGCGAATCGCCGGACCACCGAGGAAATCAAAAGCCGTCACGCGGCTGTGATCGGTGCGCACGGTCCTGAAGTTGAACCCGCGCTCTCCCGGCCGGCGCAGGGGCGAGTCGGGCGTCAGCAGGATTTCACGAACTGTGTGCGCAGAGCCGTGATGCAGCCAGCGCGGCACGCTGTCCCAGAACGAGCGGAGATGCTTGGTGTTCCGGCTGCTGATGTTCTGGCGCCCGCCCAGATCCTGCGGCGGATCGAATGCCTTGAAGAAGTAGTCGTTGGCGAGACGGGTGAAGGGCCCTTCGTTGTCCACGGTAATTTCGGCGATGACGCCTGGCTCGTGGATGTTGAAGTCCTGAAAGGTGTCGTCAAGCACGCCGTTCGAGCGTGTGTTGCCGTTGTGATGGCAGCTCGCGCAGCCGGCGCCGCCCTGTGACACCTCATTGCTGAAAAGCATTTTGCCCAGGGCGACCGCCGCGGCCTCGTCCCGGGTGGGCGCCTGCCGCAGCGGATTGGGCATCAACCGGGTTTCGTTCTGACTCCAGAGGATCTGGAAGAACGCCATGTCGTAAAACCCGATCGTTGACGCCTTACCACTCAACTCCGGCCTGCCGATTGCCTTTGAATTCTCTGCCGTCTTGCGCTGCACAAACTCGTCGCGCGCCCGCAGCCGGTCTTCAAGTCTCGCCTGCGGAAAGACCACCGATCGACTCTCGGCGCCGACGAGCTCGCCGTTGCAGGACGAGGCATACGAGTTCATGTTGCTGCTAAGCCCTTCGAACCACTCCGGCCAGTTGTCTGAGATGTCCTTGTTCTGGGGGGAGATCTTGGGGCCACCGATCGCGTTGCCGCCGACGTTCCACTGGCCGCCGTCGTGCCGGCTCTGCCAGTGGCAGTGGCCGCATGATTTCTGTCCATCATCCGAGTAGGACTGGGTGAAGAGCCAGCGCAGGCCGATCTCTTCGTGGGTGGCGAACAGATGATCGCCGTTGCCACTTTTGGTCGGGTCGGGCGTCTTGTCGGTGACGCCGACGGCAAGATAGCCCTGCCGGCTCAGGGCGCCCGCCGTGCTGACGCCGAGAAACGACACGTCTTCGGTCTGCATATTCGCGACGTAAAGCGTTGCGCCATCGGGCGAAACGGCCAGACC
>JBKJZS010000629.1:0-2523 GCA_046714915.1 Polaromonas sp.
GGGCAACGCCTGCTGCTTTACTGCTGAGCTTCGCTACCGTGAGCGCAATTGTGGCGGCAAGGATTGCCAACCCTCTAGTTCAGTGGCCGAGTCGCAATCGAGGCGTTGATGCTTGACTGCCAGTGGCGGGGTGTCCATCAGTTCCACAAACGACCCATCATCAAGAAGATCCGGAAACACCGCCAAGCACTTGCCGGGCCCCTTGGTGGACTGATAAAGGATTGCCTCGAACCCGGCTGCGCGAATCAGCTCGGCGAGGATATGACTCTGCGCTGGTAAGCCGAACTGAATCGGCAGAACACGCCAGTTGTTCGTCAGCACCATCTCATGGATTTGTTTGCCAGTCTGCGCCATGAAAACCCCGCGGTCCGGGATTTTGAGCTGTGCCTGGATCTGTCGTGCTCTTGCAGGCTTCTTGATGCGTCGAAACACCTGCGCGACAGGTACCAGAGACTGATAGGAGGTCATGTCGAAAACTCGCGATAGGCGCCCCTGAACGAACACCGCCGTGTGGCTGACTCCGTGCTCAAGTGCCAGTTCTTGAGGAGTCAGGCCGTCGACCAAGTCGTCACGCGGCAATTGAAACTTCTCCCGGAATGCGGTTTCGTAGTCCTCCGCGAGGTACAGCGCCGGCCAAGGGTTCAGTGTATTGGCGTCCAGTTCAGCGCCAGCATTGAATCGACCGCCAATGTTCTGGAGACTGCCAGCGCAGGACAATGGTTCCAAGCTGTATTGGTAGGTCACAACTCGGGCCCATCGCGCCAGCTCTACAGTAGTTGGGAGAATGCTCTGGAGCGCTGCGATCAACTCAGGACGAAGGCTGCGTCGTTCTGGTTCAAGACCAAAATACAGAACATCCTGAAGTACATCGAGATCTCGAGAGACTGAGTTCCATTGTTGGACCGAAGCCTCGGTGAACCGGTCAAGCTCAAGAATTCCACGGGGTCCCTGCGATGGAACGGGACTCCTGGGAGGGACGGGCGGTTTGCGTTTGGGCACGCGCTGAGTAGGTTCAGGCTGCCTTTGTCGCGGCGTTAGGTTTGCTAACCCGCTCCATCATCGCATTGATGATGAACTTGCGCAGACGTTCGTACCGCCCCAAGCGGATCATGTCGCGCGGCGATACATCGCCCAGCATCGGATTGCGGGCACGGAACCATGCGGTCGTCTTTTCTGGGTCACCATCAAACGCCTTGGCAACCATGTTGATGGTGTTTGCGATTTCCTCCAGCCGTTCGCGCACCTGCTCGGGGATCGCGTCGTCGTAGCGAACGGACTTCACCGACACCGACGCAAGACGCGAGACATCTTCTTTCTTGAGCCCCAGCAAACTCGGCACTCGCTTGGCGTCGAACGAGTCACCATGACCGAACTGGAGGAGATCATCGGGAACGGTGTCGAAAAGGCTGAAGCCGGGTGACATGTTGCTACTCCTGGTTTGCAGCATTGGATTTACTCGATCTAAGGGGTGATAAACATATTTCAACCACGTTACACCCACATTTTTTCCATCTTTCCCGCAAGCTTACCCCAAATTTGATTGCCATGGAAACTTACCGGTAGCTGGGCCAATAGAGCGCTCTTTTCCGCTGTGACGCTGGCTCATAAAGCCGTCGCCGACACCCCAACGGGTGTTGAGCGGTAGTGCTTGACGTACTTCCCGAGCCGCGCCATCCCGCCACCGATTGAATCGTTTTTTCTGCGCCTGCGTCTTTACGCGACTGCGAGATCGGGCGCCGGCTTGGTGGTCTGCGTGGCCTCTGGCTTGGGCGCGGACGCATCGTCGGGCAGCTCGCCGCCCAGAGCTTCCAGCAGGTCGGGGAGCAAAGCCGACAGTTCGCCCGTCATGATGGCAGTGTCGGTATCGAAGCCGTTGTTGTCCTTGCCTCTGTCCTTGACGCTGTCGAGCAGCTTGAGCTTCTTCACCTGGCCCCATCGGTGAGCACGAATTCGCAGAAGTCGCTAGAACCGGTAACGGCCACTGGTGAAACGTCGCGGGCAACGCCTGCTGCTTTACTGCTGAGCTTCGCTACCGTGAGCGCAACTGTGGCGGCAAAGATTCCCACCCCTCGGGTTCGGGAGCCGAGTCGCAATCCAGCCGGGAGTTCAAATTCGAGGCTGTCAGGCTGGTGGGGGGCAGGTCAACACAGTGATCGGTGAGTTCAAGGCTTGGTTTGCGCAAGCTGAAGAGTGCAGGGCATGGCCTTTGGCTACAAGCCACTATCTCAGTTGCCATAGAAAAAATTAGCGCACGGTAAACGGCGCCTGGTAGGGCCTTCCGAATGCCACACCGGCGACTACGGTGCCGGCAGGACGCAGGTGCAGCTTTCCCTCACGCTTGTTGTTGCGTGTGTCGACGAAGGACACGGCGCCTTCGACAATCTCCAGGATCGATAGATCGGCCGGTGCGCCCATCTGCAGCGTTCCGTGTTTGGGTATTCTGCTGATCACGCGCGCAGGCGCTGCCGTGGCCATGGTGATCACTTCTGGAAGCGAAAAGCCCAGGCCGATCATCTTGCTCAT
>JBKJZS010000630.1:0-4320 GCA_046714915.1 Polaromonas sp.
GCGTAAAGCCCTCGCATCTCCCGCAGCAATGCGCGGCCCGTCGATCTCCCACCAGAATGCGCTGTCCAGGAACGTGATTTGCGGCGCGCGGGGCATGCCGGATGCACGGCGAGCCCGCAGCGAATCCGAACCGCCGTTTCGCTCAGTCACCCGCTTAGTCACCCGTTGACGCGCTGATCGATAACATAGTCGGGTACGGGTTGCGCCGCCAGATTCCAGGCGCGCCCGCACTCGTGGTGGCTGACTCGACCTGCACTGACTCAATCTGCGCAGGTACGGCCTGCGCCATGGCCGTCACGCTTGCCCGCAGGCGAGTTGGGTGCCAGCACGCCCAAGTAGCGATGCCGGTGCGTGCGCGGCGGGGGCCCAGCGCAGCAATGCGATCGATCAGCTCCTGTGGCGTGAGAGTCAGCTCGTCCACCTTGGCGCTGAGCGTCAGGCCGGTGCCTGCGTTGCGAAAGTTCGGCTAGACGTTTGGCTGGCCCGGAGAGGAAAATGCTCAAACGCACCAGCGGGCGGTAACCCGTTGGTGCGTTTGCCTTGCAACACGTATCGGTAAATGCGCTTGCCAGAAAGAAGTATCCGTTTTTGGGTGAAGAAAGTGTTTCTTTAATTTCTTGATATTTCTACGATTTCAGTAATAATTTCTTATTATTTTAAAATTAAAGGAAAGTTTACTAAATGGACAAAATAGACCGAAAAATATTGCACGTATTGCAAGGCAACGCCAGAGCCAGCCTGCAGGAGATAGGCCAGGCCGTGGGCCTGAGCCACACGCCGTGCTGGAGCCGCATCAAAAAGATGGAAGAGTCCGGCGTCATTGAAGGCTACACCGTGCGCCTGAACGCGGCGGCGCTGGACTTGAGCGACACCGTGCTGGTGCAGGTCACGTTGGACAGTCACTCCGACAACACGCTGGAAAAATTTGGCGAAACGCTGGCGAAAATCCCGGAAGTGATAGAGGCCTACCTGGTCTCCGGCGACTACGACTACCTGCTTCGAATCGCCGTCAGCGGCACCCGGGATTACGAGCGTCTGCTGCGCGAGCGCCTCTACAAGATCAAAGGCATACGGCACAGCAAGTCCAGCTTTGTGCTGCGAACGCTGAAGAAGGCGGACCTGCCTTTGTTTCAGGCCTGAGCGTCAACGCGGCGCAACAGGCAGATCTGGCGACGCCTCTCCTAGCGCTGCAGCGACCGCGACCTGGCCAGCGCCATGCGCGCCTCAGCCAGCGCCACTCCGAGACCCGCCAGGCAGATCAGGGTGATGCCGATCACGGTGGTTTGGCCCGGCAGTTGGCCAAACACCAGCCAGCCCAGCGTGGCTGCGGCCACGATCTGCAAGTAGCTGAAAGGCGCCAACAAGGTGGCAGGGCTTTTACCGTAAGCGGCAATTTGCAGCCAGTGCCCAAGGAAGCCGCTGACGCCGGTAGAGATAAGCAGCAGCCACTGCGAGGGGGACAGCTCGGGTGTCTCCCAGAACCAGGGGAGGGCCAGTGTTAGCGCGATGGTGCCAAACAGACCACCGTAGTAATTGGTGGTGAGCGGGTCGTCGTTGGCGACGCGGCGGGTGGCGATCTGGAAGAACGCAAAGGCCAGCGCCGTCAGAAGGCCCAGCACCACACCCACCGGGTCGAGCTGGGCGCCGGGCCGCGCCACGATCAGCATACCGGCGAAACCAGCCAGCACGCCCAGCCAGAGGTGCAGGCGGTGCGCTTCGTGAAGCAGCCAGGGCGCCACCGCCATCAGGAACAGCGGCGCCATGAAGTTCATGGCCGTGGCTTCTGCCAGTGGCAGCCGGCCCAGCACTGAAAAAAACAGCACTGTGGTGGTAATCATCAGCAATCCGCGGATCAGCTGGCGCGGCAGAGACTGTGTTTTGAAAATGGCTTTGCCGCGTGAGGGCAGCACGACGGCCGTCATCAGCGCGATGTGCACGGCATAACGCACCCAAGCCACCATCAGCACCGGTACGCCGGCCAGAACCAGCCATTTGCCTGACGCATCCAGCGCCGAGAGGAGCCAAAGACCCGCGATGTGAAGAAGGATCCCGCTTCTATTCATGGGTGCCCGGTGACCATCTGGGTCTTTCTGGATTTTTTGGTTTGCTTCGAAGTCGCCAAAATATAGCGATTCGCCGGGCTGGACTGACTGGCATTGAATGGCGCTAGCCGCCGCGCAGACCAGCAAATTCAGACGGGGGTGTCGGCGTGCTCCATCGCGCTAAAACGCATGTCAGCCCGGTCGGCGCCATGGCTCAGGCTGACCTGCTCCGCTGCGGCCAGGGCCTGCACATCCTCCCAGTCTAGTTTGCGGTAAGAACGCGGATCGTCAGAGCTGGTCGCGCCGCCGTCGCTAATAACGGTAAAGAGTACCCGGGTCTGACCATCGCCCGACTCGCTGCTGAGCACGACGCTGGCTGGTGCGCGCGCCGAATCGGTCAGAGCAATCAGCGCGGCGGTGAACACCGTTCTGAGCGCAAAGACCGACATGGCCACCTTGGTCGGACCGATGTTGTTGACGACCGTGAAGCCGCGAAAGGCCAGGTCGGTGGCGAGCATGCCCACACACTCCTCCACACCGGCCTGCAGGGGCGCCAGGTCGTTTTCCTTGGGCGCGACCCAGGTGATCAGGTTCATGCAGGTGCTGGCCGCCGCGCGGGACAGTGTGCTGATCGATTTGCTGTTTTCGCGCAGCACGGTGAGGTCGGGTTCGGACGCCTGCAGGCGCCTTTCCATGATGGCGGAAATCATGCCTATCGGCTGCAAGGTACCGGCGATGTGGTGGCGCAGGGCTGGCGCAATGCGGCGCAGCAGCGCGTAACGGGCCGACTCCTCTCTGACGGTGCTGTGGCCGGCGAGCGCTGGCCGCGTGTGGGGGGCGTTCTGCGATGTCATACATCCTCGATCAGGTTCATGGGGCCACACTGCAGCCTGAGGTCTGTCCAGATCGTCTTTTGGAAAGGCATCAGCGTCCAGCGATAGGGGTGTTGTCCGGGCCAATACCAGCCCACTGGAATCCTAGCACTCCTGCCAACGCTGCTGGCGGAATCTGGCGCGCTGCTGCACGGCGGGTTCGTGCGCCGGCGACTGACTAAATTTGAATAAAATAGCGCCAAAGCCCATCAAGTACGAGCCTGATAGCTATTATTTCAGGAGCAATCGAAAGGCGTGAAGAGATGGCGACAAGGCTTTGTCTGACAGAGATTTGGGGTGCCCGCCGAGAAAAATGCGGCCCGATTTTTGCCGACCCACTCTGGCCTGACTTCGATTAACCTAGGAGCCTGTTTGCGCGCGAAGCACGTTTGTACGTGCCATGCGGCGCCAACAAGCGGTCCATCAAGTTCCAGCCAGAGGATTCATTTGAAAAATTTAAAACCCAGGCCCGCATGCCGATGCTGAAGATCGGTTGTATCGCGGACGACTTCACCGGCGCCACCGACCTGGCGAACAACCTGGTGCGCCAGGGCATGCGGGTGGTGCAGGCCATCGGTGTGCCCGATGCGGCGCAGCAAGCGGATGTCGACGCGGTGGTGATTGCCTTGAAGTCCCGCACCGTGGCACCGTCCGAAGCCGTGCGGCAGTCGCTGAGCGCCTTGCGCTGGCTGCAGGCGCAAGGGGCGCAGCAGATCTACTTCAAGTATTGCTCCACCTTCGACAGCACGGCGCAAGGCAATATCGGGCCGGTGACCGAGGCGTTGATGGAGGCGTTGGGCACCGGCTTCACGATTGCCTCGCCGGCGTTTCCGGACAACCAGCGCACGGTGTTCAAAGGTTACCTTTTTGTCGGTGATGTGCTGCTGAGCGAATCGGGCATGCAACACCATCCGCTGACACCGATGCAGGATGCGAATCTGGTGCGGGTGCTGCAAGCGCAATGCCGGGGCAAGGTGGGCCTGATTGATTACCAGGTTGTGGCGGCGGGCGAGGCGGCGATCCGCCGGCGGATCGGCGAGCTGCAGGCCGACGGTGTGGCCGTTGCGATTGTGGACGCGCTGTCCAACGAGGATTTGTTGCGCCTGGGCCCGGCCCTGCGGGACATGGCGCTGGTCACCGCAGGTTCGGGCGTGGCCATTGGCCTGCCGCAGAATTTCGGTATCCAGCCGTCAGCGCAAGCCGCCCAGTTGCCGCCGCCGCAAGGGAGCCAGGCGGTGTTGTCGGGCAGTTGTTCACTGGCGACCCAGCGGCAGGTTCGCCACTTCAAACAAACAGGCCACCCGGCCCTGGCGCTGGACGTTTTGCGCATCGGGTCGGTTGCGAGCATGGTCGCTGAGGTGCTGGCCTGGGCGCAGCCCTTGCTCGGCCGTGGCCCGGTGCTGGTT
>JBKJZS010000631.1:0-4620 GCA_046714915.1 Polaromonas sp.
GGCCTGGACATCTACATTGATGACTATTCCAAATCCGATCCCATCCCCGAGTCCATGCTGCGGCAGATGGCCAGCGCCAAATTTCTGAAGCTGTTTGACGACGAAGAGGATGCAGAAAAGCAGAAGAAGCCCGCGACTTCACCGCGGGATAATGCGAATAACCCCACCGCTAAAACCGTGGCACAGTCAACCGAAAATCGGGACGCCTCGAGCCCGGACTCCATTAATTCAGAACAGCCCAGCCAGCCCGAGTCATTGACCGACTCCGACGCCAGCCAAGAAGACCATGCCCACACTGATTTGCGACTGCAACCAGACCATGCCGCTCCAGCCCCAGGTGCTGGGCGCGGCACTTAATGAACCTCTGACGCTGCATTCAGCGCTGTGCCGGCGGGAAGCGGGCGCCTTCCAGAAGGCGGTTCAATCCGGCGACGACATTGTTGTGGCTTGCACCCAGGAAAAGCGCCTGTTTGCCGAAATCGCGCTGCAGACCGAAGGTGCCGCGCGCAGCACAGAACCGCTTCAAGCAGGCGCGAGTCCGCACGCGGCACAGCGTGGCACAGCGGAGCGCGGGGGCACTACTTCTGTCATTCGATTCGTCAACATACGCGAGACCGGGGGCTGGAGCAAAGACGCGGCCGGCGCCATGCCGAAAATTGCGGCCCTGCTGGCAGCAGCCCATTTGCCGGAGGCCGAACCCGTCTCGACCGTGACCTACAAGAGCGCGGGCCGCCTGCTCATTGTCGGTGCGGTCGACCAGGCCGAGCAGGTCGCGGCGCTGCTCGCCGATACGCTGGACGTGACGATTTTTTCGCAGGGCGTCTCTAACCAGGCGCAGGCTGGCTTTCCGGGGCAGGAGCGCAAGTACCCCGTCATCAGTGGTGACAGGCTCACCCTCGAGGGGTGGCTGGGCGCTTTCGAGGTGAAGTGGGAAAAGAGCAATCCGATCGACCTGGACCTGTGCACTCGGTGCAATGCCTGCGTGGCCATTTGCCCGGAAGGGGCGATCGACCTTAGCTACCAGGTTGACAGCAACAAGTGCACGTCGCACCGAGACTGCGTGGCCGTCTGCAAAGTAGCCGGCGCAATCGACTTCAGCCGCGAGGTGCAGGCAATCACGCAGGCGTTTGACCTGGTGCTGGACCTGGGGAGCAAGCCCCTGGTCGCGCTGCATGCGCCGCCGCAAGGCTACTTTGCACTTGATGCCTCAGCGGGCCTCGCCTCGCCAGGGCTGCTGGCCACGGTAGTCAAGCTGCGTGACATGGTGGGCGAGTTTGAAAAGCCCAAGTTTTTCGCCTATAAACAAAAGCTCTGCGCGCACAGCCGCAATGAAACCGTGGGCTGCAATGCCTGTATTGACATATGTTCGGCGGGCGCTGTCAGCAGCGAAAAAGAGCGCCAGCAGATCAAGGTGAACCCCCATCTGTGTATAGGTTGCGGTGCGTGCACCACGGTCTGCCCGACCGGTGCGCTGACCTACGCCTATCCACGTCCCAACGAGCAAGGCGTGCGGCTTAAAACCATTTTGAGTACCTATGCGAAGGCGGGAGGGCGCCAGGCCGCGCTGCTGTTCCACAGCCAGGGTAGCGGCCAGCAGGCTGTTGAGGCCCTGGGCCGGTTCGCGCAGCTGGGCAAGACGGTGCAGGGTGTGCCTGCCAATGTGATTGCACTGCCACTGTGGCACACCGCCAGTGTGGGGCTGGATCTGTGGCTCAGCGCGATTGCGTTGGGTGCGTCTCAAGTTGCGGTACTGGTTACCAGCGAGGAAGCGCCCGCCTACGTGGAGGGGCTGTCTGATCAAATGGCCGTGGCGCAGGCTGTGCTCCGTGGCATGGGTTACGCCGGCGTGCATTTTCATCTGGTCCATGCCGGGGAGGGACAGGGCGCCCAGGCCCTTGCCGCGCTCGATGCCAGCCTGCAAAAATTGGCCCACAACGCGGTCGTCGCTCCCGCAGTGGCAGCGCGCTTTGCCGTGGCGCAGGAAAAACGCAGCACGCTGGATATGGCGCTGGACCACCTGATGACGCAGGCGCCAGCGCCTTTGCCCGAGGCGATTGAACTGCCGGCCAAGGGCTCGCCCTTTGGCAGCCTGCTGGTCAACAAGGACACCTGCACCCTTTGCCTGAGCTGCGTCAGTGCCTGTCCGGCCAGTGCGCTGCAGGACAACCCGGAACGGCCGCAGCTCAAATTCATTGAAAAGAACTGTGTGCAGTGCGGTCTGTGCGCCACCACCTGTCCGGAAGACGCCATCACGCTGCAGCCGCGACTGCTTTTGCGCCCCCAGCGCAAGGAGGCCCGTGTGCTGAACGAGACTCAGCCCTACCAGTGCATACGCTGCAGCAAACCATTCGGCACCCTGAAGGCGATCGAGTCCATGCTGGGCAAGCTGGCCGGTCATGCCATGTTTCAGGGTGCGGCGGCTGAGCGTCTGAAAATGTGCAGCGACTGTCGCGTCATCGATATCTACTCGGCCGATAACGAAATCAAGATCACTGACATCCGTTAATCCTCCATGACCCTACAAGCCCCCCTGGTGTCGTCCTCGCTTGACGAAGAAACTGCCCGCGCCGAAGTCTATGGTCTTCTCGCCGCGCTGTATTACGCGGCGCCGTCACCTGCGCTGCTCGAAAACCTCCGGGTTGCCGTGACCGAAGCGCCGGTCCCCGGTGCTTTGCTCGAAGCCTCATGGGGCGAGCTCGTCGCGGCCGCCCGCAAGCTGTCCCATGAGTCCATCGCCCGGGAATACGACGCGCTGTTTGGCGGCGTCGGCAAGCCCGAGGTCTACCTCTTTGGGTCGCATTACCTGAGTGGTTTCCTGAATGAAAAACCACTGGCCGCGCTGCGCACCGAGCTCGGTGCGCTTGGCTTGGCACGCGATGAGACAATGCCCGAAACCGAAGACCATGTCGCTTACCTGTGCGAGGTCATGCGTTACCTGATTGCAGGCGACGACGTAGAGGTCGCCAACCTGACCCGTCAGCGAGAGTTTTTTACAGGCCATCTCCAGCCTTGGGCGACCGCGCTGTGCGAAGCAGTCAGCCGCCATCCGAAGGCCGATTTTTATCGCTGCGTGGCCGAATTTACGCAAGCCTTCATCAGCGTGGAAACTCAGGGCTTTGACATGCTGCTATGACTTCGACGGAGTGGATTCCCAAAAAGTGACACTTTCCGCTTGATTGGTGTGGTTAAGGTTAAAACTAAGTTGCCCTAGCGTTTTCCCTAGTTAAATGCCTTTCCGCCGCGCGGGGCATTGTCCTATAGCTGTCTCTGTCGTAGCATGCTAAAGATTACATAGCGCTCGATTCAAATGCCGCATTTTTTGGAGACCAATATGTCGGACAGCCAGACAAAGCCATCTCGCCGAGGCTTCTTTTTTGGTGCCGCCGCGACCGGTGCCGCCGCCGCCGCCATCGTGGCATTGCCAGGTGTCTCTTTGCCCGAGGCGGCACTTCCGGAGCGCAAGCCTGCTCCGGAAAAAGGCGGCGGCTACAGCCTCTCGGATCACGTCAAGCGTTACTACCAGACCACGCGCGTCTAGTCCATCCCGTTCCCATACTTACGGAGAGCTCCATGCTGCTCACGAAAAAATCTCATGATGTCCATCGTGGCCCTGCGCACGGCGCAGGGTCTGCACGTTTCGTGCAAAGCCTGTCGCGTGGCCTGTCCAACGCCCTGCCCACCATGGACAGGCGCTCCTTCCTGCGGCGATCCGGTCTGGGGGTTGGCGTCGGCCTCGCGGCCTCGCAGTTAACGCTGGTAAAAAAAGCGAGTGCGGCACCCGGTGCCGGTGTCGGTGATGGCACTGGGAAAATCGAGGTCAAGCGCACGGTATGCACCCACTGCTCGGTCGGTTGCGCGATCGATGCAGTGGTTCAGAACGGCATCTGGATCCGCCAGGAACCCGTCTTTGACTCGCCCATCAATCTCGGCGCTCACTGCGCCAAGGGCGCCTCGGTGCGTGAGCATGGCCATGGCGAATATCGCCTGCGTTACCCGATGAAGCTGGTCAACGGCAAATACGAACGTATTAGCTGGGATACCGCGCTTAACGAGATCAGCGCTCGCATGCTGGAGCTACGCAAGACCAGCGGCCCTGATTCGGTTTATTGGGTCGGCTCATCGAAGCACAACAACGAGCAAGCCTACCTGATGCGCAAGTTTGTGAGCTTCTGGGGCAGCAACAACTGCGATCACCAGGCACGCATTTGTCACTCCACGACCGTGGCCGGTGTAGCGAATACCTGGGGCTACGGCGCCATGACCAATTCGTACAACGACATGCAAAACAGCAAGTGCGCCTTGTACATTGGCTCGAATGCGGCCGAGGCGCACCCGGTCAGCATGCTGCACATGCTGCACGCCAAAGAAGCCGGCTGCAAGATGATCGTGGTGGACCCGCGCTTTACCCGCACGGCCGCCAGAGCCGACGAATACATCCGTTTGCGTTCAGGCTCAGACATTCCGTTTATTTTCGGCATGCTGTACCACATCTTCAAAAACGGCTGGGAAGACACCAAGTACATCAACGACCGTGTCTATGGCATGGAAAAGGTCAAGGAAGAGATCCTCGCCAAGTGGACGCCTGACAAGGTCGAAGAGGCTTGCGGCGTGCCTGAAGCC
>JBKJZS010000632.1:0-2870 GCA_046714915.1 Polaromonas sp.
CCGCGAAGGGCCGCCCCGAGCAAGTTCGGCCCCCTCGGGGGGCAGCGCAGTGCGCGCAGCGACAAGCGTGGGGGCCAGCGAACGCCGCGAAGGGCCGCCCCAAGCAAGAACAGCCCCCTCGGGGGGCAGAGCAGTACGCGATGCGGCAAGCGTGGGGGCCAGGAAAGCCAAAATATTCTGCGTTGCCAACCAAAAGGGCGGGGTGGGCAAGACCACCACGACAGTGAATCTGGCGGCGGGCTTGGCCAAGGTGGGCCAGCGCGTGCTGATGATTGACCTGGACCCGCAGGGCAATGCAACCATGGGCTCGGGGGTGGACAAGCGCAAGCTGGAACTCACGATTTATGACGTTCTGCTCGAATCCGCCTCGATTGCGGAAGCCCGTGTGACCAGCCAAAAGCTGATTGACAGCGGGTGTAGCTACGACGTGTTGGGCGCGAACCGCGAACTGGCCGGTGCCGAGGTCGAGCTGGTCGACCTTGAACGCCGGGAAAAACGGCTGAAGCTGGCCGTCGAAGCGGTCACCGCCGATTATGACTTTGTGCTGATCGACTGCCCGCCGTCGCTCAGCATGCTGACGCTCAACGGCCTGTGCTGCGCCCACGGCGTGATCGTGCCCATGCAGTGCGAGTACTTTGCGCTCGAAGGCCTGACCGACCTCGTCAACACCATCAAGCAGGTGCACGCCAATCTCAACAAAGACCTCGCCATCATCGGTTTGCTGCGCGTGATGTTTGACCCGCGCATCACCTTGCAGCAGCAGGTCAGCGATCAGCTGAAACAGCATTTTGGCGACAAGGTGTTCAACACCGTGATCCCGCGCAACGTACGCCTGGCCGAAGCGCCGAGCTACGGTTTGCCCGGCGTGGTGTTTGACCCTTTGTCCAAAGGCGCGCAGGCGTTTGTCTCCTTTGCCGAAGAAATGGTGTTGCGCATCAAGGCCATGTAGCGCGCGGTTTGTCGGTTGAATTGACATTCAGGCCATATACAGCAAGCGCAAACAGCTATTAAAATCATAGCAATCAAGTTTCAACGTGATGAATTCTTCCAACGTCCTGATACTTCCGGGCTGGCAAAACAGCGGTCCCGACCACTGGCAAAGCCGCTGGGAGCGTGCGCACGGCTACACCCGCGTCGAGCAGCACGACTGGATTCGGCCCCTGCGCGGTGACTGGATTGCGCGACTCGAAGACGTGCTGCTGTCATGCCGCGAGCCCGCGGTGCTGGTAGCGCACAGCCTGGGTTGCATCCTCACGGCGGCGTGGGCGGCACACTCCAACAACACGCAGTGCGTCAAGGGCGCGCTGCTGGTCGCGCCGCCCGATGTGGAGCGGGGCCAGATGCGCCAGCTGCTGCCCAGCTGGGTGCCCGTGCCACTGCTCAAGCTGCCTTTCAAAACCGCGCTGCTTTTCAGTAGCGACGACCCGTTTTGCGCACCAGAGCGGGCCCGGCAGTTCGCCACGGCGTGGGGGGCGGACCTGATTGATACCGGCCCGCGCGGCCACCTCAATGCCGACAGTGGCCTGGACGACTGGCCGGCAGCACACGAACAGCTGCTGGGCCTGATGCGACTGTGACACTCGTTGATGCATTGACCCCCCTTAATTCGTAGCAAAGAAAGACAAGACAACATGGTCACGAAAAAGCCCAAAGGCCTGGGCCGCGGACTCGAAGCATTGCTGGGTCCCAAGGTCAATGAAGCGGCGGACAACGCCAACAGCAGCAGCACCAGCCCGGGCCAGCCGGCCTCGCTGATGCTGACTGATCTGGTGGCCGGCCAGTACCAGCCGCGCACCCGCATGGACGAGGGCGCGCTCTACGAACTCGCCGAGTCGATCAAGGCCCAGGGCATCATGCAGCCAATTCTGGTGCGGCGCCTGACCCAGGGCGCCCACGATGGCAAGTACGAAATCATCGCTGGCGAGCGGCGCTTCCGCGCCGCCAAAATTGCCGGGCTGGACAGCGTTCCGGTGCTGGTGCGCGACGTGCCGGACGAGTCGGCTGCGGCCATGTCGCTCATTGAAAATATCCAGCGCGAAGACCTGAACCCGTTGGAAGAGGCTCAGGGTTTGCAACGGCTCGTGAAGGAGTTTGGACTCACTCACGAGCTGGCAGCGCAGGCCGTGGGCCGCTCGCGCAGCGCCACCTCGAACCTGCTTCGGCTCTTGAGCCTGGCCGACCCGGTGCAGACCATGTTGATGGCGGGCGACCTGGACATGGGTCATGCGCGGGCGCTCCTGGCCCTGGACCGGGCCACGCAGATTACCGCCGCCAACCAAATCGCGGCGAAAAAAATGGCGGTGCGCGAGACCGAAAGCCTGGTTAATAAACTCAGCGCCGAGTTCTCCCTGAAGCCGCAAAAAGCAGCGCCGGAAAAATCGCGCGACACCCGCCGGGTCGAAGAAGAGTTGGCCGACCTGCTGATGGCCGAGGTTGAGGTGCGCATTAAAAAACAGGTTAAACGCAACGGACGCCGCGAAGACATGGGCGAGCTGGCGATCCAGTTTGGCTCGATGGACGAGCTCAATGGGTTGATCGAACGCCTGCGCGGCGGTAAATAGGCCAGCCGCGCCGCGCCGAGCCGGGGGCCCAAACCTGGCGCCCTATCACGCCATCCCGCCTCGATCCTGGGTAAACGATCCAGGCTTCCAGCCTTCAGTGACGGCCATCGGCGAGCGCTGACAGGAAGTTGGCGCTCTGTCTGACTTGCGGGGTAGGGACGGCAATGCATGCTGATCGATTGAAATGAGGTGTCGTGAACTGGACATTGGGCGAGTCGGCCGTAACCCGCCACGGACTATTGAAGGGAAGACCTATGGCTACCCAGATCTTTGTGAATCTGCCCGTCAAAAACCTCGACAAATCGGTGG
>JBKJZS010000633.1:0-2082 GCA_046714915.1 Polaromonas sp.
AATTAGAAATGGAATTAGGAGCTGGATGACTCCACCTACAACCCGCTTCAGGTGCCGTTCAGCCCGACCGCGTGCTGCGGTGGTCAACTCTACGCGCTCTATTGTGCGGGACGGCTGTGGACTGCCGCCGCTCTGCCTTCCAGCATCACCATGACTTGCTGCGCCATGAATTGCAAGGCAGGAAGCTGCTTCGCGTCAAGGTCCCGGGGGCGTCGTGTCGAGGACGCAAAATGTCCCAGTGATGTGACCATTTTCGGCTAGCAGCGGCGCGCCCGCGTAAAACCTGATTTTCGGGTGTCCTGTTACCAGGGGATGGTTTAAAAAACGTTCATCCTTAGATGCATCAGGAACAATCATCACATCCCGAGGGGTTTTGGCGGCATGGGAGAAAAAGCTATTTTCGCGCGCGGTTTCGCTGTTTTGCAATTCGATACGTTACTTGAACCACTGGCGATCCATGTTTATCAGAGAGCTCAGGGCAATAGGCGTACCGCAGACATTTGCAGCCAAGCGGGTAATGTCGTCATAGCCCTGCTCCTCGGGTGTGTCGAGCACCCACAAACGCTGCAACGCGTCTTGCCGTACTACCATCGTCGTTCGTGTTCATTCCATACCTTTGTATGTGCAGCACAACTTTAACGGTCGTCGCGCGGCCAAAGGAGGAGGTCATATGCCGAAGTCTGTGTAAGGCATATTCGATTCCGGAATAAAAAAAGCCCAGACTGGCTGGGCTTTTACGGGTTCGTCACCGAGTGGAATTCGGGGAGGCGTCGTTCACATCATGCGCCGCAACCCGCATGGATGCTGCATTCTGATTTTTAAAACGCATAATGTGCTCCCAAATGTGCCCCCAAATCATTGAGACTGCAAACTTGGCCAGGTCGCCCGATGCGGTCGTTGTCGGGACAAATTCAGGCCGTTCGTGGCCTGGTGCAAGTTGGTGCCAAAAGCAACAAAGTCCGGCATGTGGCCAGGCTTGAAGCTTCACTGGGGATGAATAGCCGGGTGTTCAGGTCATCCAAGCCCCCCAGTGATCCGCGCCGCTTCATCGCTCATGCTCCCGTTGCCGCAGACGGGGCGCCCAGCTTGCTAGCGATACGGTGCGCCATGCTTTCCAGTAGCGCCCGGTGTTCGCGGTCAATCACGGCCTCGCAGTCCTCAGCACTGCCCAGCCCCGCCACATCAGCAGCGATACGCCGGGCGCAATTGGTCAGGCCGTCGCGCATGGCACGGCCAATTTCAAAAACCGCCGAATCGACTTCGGTTTTTATCAGGTACTTTCCGCGCATCTCGGCTTCCTTCATCTCTGCCATGGATGCCTCGGCAATTTCGCGCCGGGTGCGGGCTTCGTCGTGTGATACGCCCAGCTCCAGGCTTGCGGGCGATGGGAGATCGTTAGGGGCAAGGGTCAGGCTGCGCGGTGCAGGCTTACGCCGTGCGATGCTCTGCCGGGCCTCGCGCCAGGCTTGCGCGGCTTCAATGGAATGCACGGGCATTCCCTGCTTTTTCATCGCCGTTATCCGACTTTTGGCGAGCCCTAAGGCTCTGGCTATAGCCGCTTGTGACTGTTCACCGTTCATCGTTCACTCCTTTAAAAAAACAATAGCTAGTCCGTTCTCGCGCTCTTTTAGGCCCGTGGCTGAGAAAGTGCCGGAAGTACCTTGATGGGGGGTACCCCGTCCAACACACGGCATTGTGCACGGCGGGTAGTGACTGGTCCAGCGCTGCGAGGATGTGGGCTTTTGACCAAGCCCCAGGGAACGGCCAGCAGCACGCGGGCAGTGCATCGGACGGACGATGACTTCGGGGTATCGACATTTGGACTGCGACAACTGCGGACACTGCGACAACCGCATGGATAAAGGGTTTGCGTGTTCTCAGTCTGTCCTCAGTCACCCCTTGGACTGCGGACAAACCAGTCCGGGTAAGTCCGTGCAAGTGCAGCCCTGCCTTACCCTGGTGTCTGGCGCCAAACATCACGGGCATTTGCAGCGCGGAAAAAGCTCCCGCACCCCACCGCCTACCGGCGGCCCGGCAAAGGCTCACGCTGGCCATACAGACGGGTAGCGGACGGCGGCACAG
>JBKJZS010000634.1:0-5623 GCA_046714915.1 Polaromonas sp.
TTTGTGAGTATGAATTAAACAGCGAAGAATGGACGAGTTTTTAAGTTACCAGGAGACATGTCATGCCATCCGCTGAACCCACGCCGGGAAAAAATTACCGGGTTGGCCTGATCGTGCCAAGCTCCAACACCACCATGGAGACGGAAATCCCGGCCATGCTGCGCGCTCGCGAAGGCGTACTTCCCGAGCGCTTCACCTTTCACTCCAGCCGGATGCGCATGAAGTCGGTCACCAAAGAAGAGCTGACGGCCATGGACCGCGACTCAGACCGCTGCGCGCTGGAGCTATCGGACGCGCGCATGAACGTCATGGGTTACGCCTGTCTGGTCGCCATCATGAGCATGGGCAAGGGTTACCACCGCGAATCCCAGCGCCGGCTTCACGAAGTCACGCTGTCCAACGGCGCGCCTACACCGGTCATCACCAGCGCCGGTGCACTGGTCGAGGGTTTGCAGGCACTGGGTGCCAAGCGCGTCTCCATCATCGCGCCTTACATGAAGCCATTGACCCGACTGGTGATTGACTACATCGAAAACGAAGGCATTGAAGTGATTGACAGCATCTCGCTCGAAATCCATGACAACCTCGCTGTCGGCGCGCGCGACCCGAAAGCGCCCGCCGAATTGTGGAAGCAGCTCAACGTCAAGGGGGCTGATGCCATCGTCGCCTCGGCCTGCGTGCAGATGCCCTCGCTTGCTTCGGTGCCGATGATCGAGGCCGCGAGTGGGCTGCCCGTAGTGTCCAGTTCTGTTTGCACCACCTACGCCATCCTCAAAAGCCTTGGCCTGGAGCGGCGCGTGCCTGATGCCGGCGCGCTGCTATCGGGTCGTTACTAGCCACCAAAAAAGGAGACTTTTTCATGAACATCCATACTCAAAATCCCCCCATGCGTCGATTTCTTGCCGGCACAACGGCTGCCTTGCTTTGCGCCCTGTTATCGAGCGTGGCCATGGCCCAAACCTTTCCTGCCAAGCCCATCACCCTGATCGTACCCAATCCACCCGGCGGCTTTGTCGACGCCTCGGCCCGGATACTGTCGGATTCGCTGGCCAAAGTCACCGGCCAGGCGATCGTGGTCGACAACCGCGGCGGCGGCAGCGGCAATGTGGCTTACCAGCACGTGGCACGAGCCAACCCCGATGGCTACACCCTGCTCAACTCTTACTCGGCCTACCACGTCGGCAACCCCAACCTCACGCCCAAGCTGCCCTGGACGCAAAAGGACTTTGTGCCGGTGGCACTGATCACGGTGGCCACCAATGTGATTACTGTCCACCCTTCGGTACCCGCCAACAACCTCGGTGAATTCATCAAGTACCTTAAAGCCAATCCCGGCAAGCTCAGCTACGCCAGCCAGGGCAATGGCTCGCTCTCGCATATCGGCACTGAGATGTTCAAGCTGCAAACCCAGACCAGCATGGTGCACATTCCCTACCGCGGCTCCGGCCCGGCCCTGCAAGACGTGCTCTCGGGTCAGGTGCAGGTGTTCATCACCACACCGCCGTCGGTGATGGGGCAGGTGCAGGTCGGCAAACTCAAGGGCCTGGCAGTAGCCGGCAAAACCCGCCATCCTGGTCTGCCGGCGGTGCCGACCACAGCGGAAGCAGGGCTCAAGGGCTTTGAGCTGGAAGCCTGGGTTGGCATCTTTGCGCCGGCTGGAACGCCGGCCGACATCGTGAGCAAGCTCAGCGGCCAGATCAAGGCCGCACTAGAACTGCCCGAGACCAAAACCCGCGCTGACGTGGCAGGTGTTGAACTGCGCTACATGGCACCGGCGGTGCTGGAGGCTCTGGTCATAAAAGAGACGGATTTTTGGGCCAAAACCATCAAGACAGCCGGCATCAAGCCGGAATAAATAATCAAAAGAAACTGGAGACAAGTCATCACCCACATGCACCCCGACCACGGGGGGTGGCTTGATGTCGGGTGGCGCGATGGCTTTCCCCAACGTATACGCGCGGCTGCCGCGGCAAAAGCTGCACAGGGGTAGCGCTGAACTACCCATCGCTGAAATAAGGGATCGGGCCTGAGTCAGGCCGCATTGATCAAAGGGCTCCGCAGGGAGCCCTTTTTACTTTCAATTTACACTGGCCGCATGTACCGCAGCCCTATCAAACATTGCAAAAATTGCGGCACCGCAGTGGTCTACCGGGTCCCGGACGATGGCGATACCAAAGAGCGTGCCGTGTGCTCCGCCTGCGGCACCATCCACTACGAGAACCCGCTCAACGTCGTCGGCACCGTCCCGCATTGGGGTGACCGCGTACTGCTGTGCAAGCGCAACATTGAACCGCGCTGGGGCAAATGGACCTTGCCCGCCGGCTTCATGGAACTGCACGAAACCACGTCGCAGGGCGCCGCGCGGGAAACCGACGAGGAAGCCGGTGCCCAGTTTGAAATGGAAGGCCTTTTCAGCGTGTTGAACGTGGAGCGCGTCGGTCAGGTGCATCTGTTTTACCGGGCCCGGCTGCTCAGCGACCAATTCAAGCCCGGCCATGAAACGATAGAAGCCAGGCTGTTCACCGAGTCCGAAATCCCCTGGGAAGAGATCGCCTTCAAAACGGTGAAAGAGACTCTGCAGCGCTACTTTGCCGACCGCCGCCTGGGCTGCTACGGCGTTCATGTCATCGATATCACTTAAGCACACCATCGCCTCAATGTAAGCAAGTGCTGCCCCGGCCTCATGTGTCACTTAGAATTTCTGGGGTTCGGCGCCGGTACCGCAGCGCCCGTCCCCCACCTGCCCCCTCCCCCTTCTCTTCTTCGCCACACAACACCACGGAATTTCATGTTCAAAAGCGCGTCTTTTTTTCGCATCGCCGACGACTTCGTCCTGCCTCCTCTGGAAGCGCTTGAAGAAGTCCTTCAGGCCGCCCGCTTCATGCCCTGCGGTGCCACGCAGCCAGAGTCCAGCGGCTGGGTGGCCCCGCGCGGGAATAAAAGCACGGCCCTGGTCGAAGGCATCGGCCGCCAGGTGATCGTGCAACTCTGCACCGAGCGCCGGCCGCTGCCCGCGTCGGCGGTCAAGGCCGCCGTCGAGGAGCGCATTGAAAAATACAAGCAGGAAACCGGTCGTGAACGGGTCGGCGCCAAGATCAAGAAAGAATTCAAGGAAGAAGCCGTCCTCGATCTCCTGCCACGCGCATTCACGAAACGTTCATCCACGACGCTGTGGATCGACCCGGTCAACAAATTTTTGGTGGTCGACTCCGGCAGCCTCACGGGCGCCGACAAGGTGGTGAGCCACCTCATCGAGGCACTCAGCGAGATTCCGGGGTCCGGCCCCGGCATCCAGGTCAAGCCCGTGCAAACGGCGATGTCGGCCACCGCGTCCATGTCGCACTGGCTCTCAAGCCGCGAGGCGCCTGTCAGCTTCACGGTCGACCGCGACTGCGAACTCAAAATGCCCGACGACCAGAAATCGACGGTCCGTTATTCGCGCCACACGCTCGAGATCGACGAAGTCGCGCAGCACATCGCGGCCGGCAAAGTGCCCACCCAGCTGGCCATGACCTGGAACGACCGCGTGTCCTTCGTGCTCACGGATGCAGGGCAGGTGAAGAAGCTCAAGCTGCTCGACGTCGTGCTCGACGGCATTCAGGAAGGTGGCAAGGACGACGACGGCTTCGATACCGATGCCGCCATCGTGACGGGCGAACTGTCGGCCCTGATCCCCGACCTGCTGGAGGCCCTGGGCGGCGAGCTTCCCGACGATGCATCCGCGCCCAAGCCGGAGGCCACGCCGGCTCCCAAGCCGGCAAGCGATCTCGCAGTCGCGTAAGGACGCAAGCGCGAAAAAAGCGGTTCGATAGGTGGGGGTTCGGCCAACAACTGACGGTCAAAGCGTGAGTCGGCGAATGACTGCAGAAGACTGGTTGCGGCCTGTCAGGCTTCCGAAAAGCGGGCGTACAACGCAGGGTTAGGCGCCTTCACCCGTGCGCATGTATCGGGCAGTTGCCAATTTACCTCCTGGCCTGCCCTGACGGGGTTACAACCGGCTGAGAACATCCAGCATCGCCGGAGAAGTATCGGTGTGGTGGTGGACTATCTTCCACGCTCCGGCTTCTCGCTGATAGATGTTCGTGACGCGATGCTCAATGGTGACCTGCTGTCCGGCAAGCTTGAGCTGCCCATGCTCGATGCCCGCTTCGTAGGCCACATCCCCCGCGACCTGGAGGAGTTGATCTTTCAGTTCAACCTTTCCGTCTGAGGCCAGTTGGGCCACTTTCTCAAATGATGCCCTGACTGCATCCCAGCCGACTTCCCGACCGCCGATCGGATGCATAGCCGTCACGCTCGCGCTGTGCGACCAGATGTCTGCCAGTGGGCCGCCATCCCCATTGGCCATGCGGTTCAACCCGGCGTAGAACTGCTTTGATGCCTTGCGAACTTCGTCTTCTGTTGACATGAACCTTTCTCCTTCTACTAATGTTTGATAGGACTTACGTTCCGAATCGCACCTGCGGTTGATGCCCGCGCGATGGGCGAGAGTATCAACTCTCCTGTCTGATACGCAATTTCCAGGACGCCGGGCGACGGCCTCAGCACACGTTGTGATTAAACAGGTGCCTAACGCGGCAGCCGCCAGCTTGCCGGTGGCTGTCCGCTCGATGGAAGGCTCGGCATTTCGCTGTCAGTTGCCCATTAGCTATTGAGGAAGTAGATATCTGGCTTGTCGACCACCCCAACTTCTTGCATCTTCTCGCGCAGGTCTGCGGAGGCTGCAAACGCCTTCGCTCGATTGAGATCCTGTGCTTCAAAAAGGATAACAACCTCGTTCGCGTCGTCTGAGCCGCGAAGTAGGTATTTCTCTGTGAGACCTGCTTCGGTGCGTTTTGGCTGGTGAGCGTCGTAACCGGTCTTCCAAGTGTCGAAGTCCCTGACTTTGTGCCTGATCAGTAAGAATGCCATGACTTACTCCTTTTGTAGCGGGTGTCAGCAGATTGGGGTGCGTCTATCCTGAACCAGTTGACGAGGAATGTCAAAGGAACGGAGTGACTGGCAAATAGAAAAACGTAACGCCCGTCGCTTGAGTGACGGCATCGCTGCATTGCAGACATTCAAGGCCCCCGCATTGTTCGACTGGTTTTGGTCGGCAAGCGCCGGTCGGCTGATTGCACTCTAAAGCGGCCCGGCGCTCAGGCCATCGGCCTGCGCCACACACTGGCCAGCCAAGGCTGCTGTTCGAGCGGCAGCCCAGCAGGACGATAGTAGTGAGTCAGTGCTACGAATCCTGCTGCTGACATGTAGTTGCGCCAAGCCGGCAAATCATGGAAGGTGCCGTAGCGGTCGCCGCTCCAGCCCTCCCGGCCGTCGCCACGGGGGTTCGAGCTGAAGAGTACGCCGCCAGGTTTCAGCGTCGCATGCAGCTCCCTCAACACACGCGGCAACACCTGACTCGGGACGTGAAACTGCACGGCGTTTGCGAACACGCCGTCGAAGTGCCCGTCAGGCAAACTGAGATCGAGGAAATTTTGGTGCAGCACTTCGCATCCACTATAGGAGCGCGCCATCGTGGCAAGCCGCGCGGCCCCCTCAAGGCCGGTGGGGTGGTGTCCGAGTTCCTTGAATGTCTTGAGATCACGTCCCGGCCCACACCCGAAATCGAGCAGCTCAAACGGCG
>JBKJZS010000635.1:0-5806 GCA_046714915.1 Polaromonas sp.
CCCTGCACGTGGTGCAGGGCGAGCGAGACCTGGTGGCCGACTGTCGCAGCCTGGCGCGTTTTGAGCTACGCGGCATTCCGGCCATGGTGGCTGGCGCTGCCCGCATTCGCGTGACTTTCACGGTGGACGCCGACGGACTGCTCAGTGTCAGCGCCAGGGAGCAGGGCAGCGGCGTGGAAGCGAACATCAATGTGAAGCCGTCTTACGGTCTGTCTGACGACGACATTGCCCGCATGCTGCAAGAGAGTTTTTCGACGGCCCAGCAGGACATGCAGGCACGCGCGCTGGCCGAAGCACAGGTTGACGCCGACCGCATGATTCTGGCCACCCGCAGCGCGCTGGCCGCCGATGCTGATTTGTTGACCGCGGGGGAAAGGGTGGAGGTTGACCGCCTGATGGGCGAACTGGCCTGGGTAAGACAGCATGGTGATGCGGCGCAGATCGAAGCGGCCATCAAGGTCCTGGCCAATGGGACCGAAAACTTTGCCGCCCAGCGCATGAACCGCGGCATCCGACAAGCTCTTGCCGGCAAAAACATAGCGACGGTCTGACCCTGGACTGCAACACACCATGCCCATCATCAAAATACTGCCCCATCCCGAATACTGTCCTACCGGCGCTCAAGTGTCCGCGCCGCCCGGCACCTCGATCTGTGAGGCACTGCTCGACAACAAGATCAGTATCGAACACGCTTGCGACATGAGCTGCGCCTGCACCACCTGCCACGTCATCGTGCGCGAGGGTCTGCAGTCACTCAACGAGCTCGATGAAAACGAGGAAGACCTGCTGGACCGCGCCTGGGGGCTGGAGCCCAATTCCCGCCTGAGCTGCCAGGCCATCCTGGCACAGACCGACGTGACGGTGGAGATTCCCAAGTACTCAATCAACCACGCCAAGGAAGTGCACTAAAGGCTTGTCATTGCGGGCTTGACCCAAGACTGTTCGTTTACTGTCATCCCGGACCCCGGATCAAGTCCGGGGTGCGGGATGACAACCAGCTTTCAATCCCTACAATCGGGTCATGCGCCAAATCGTTTTAGATACTGAAACCACCGGTCTTTCCGCTGAAAACGGCGACCGCATCATTGAAATCGGTTGCGTTGAATTGCTGGGTCGCAAGCTCACCGGCAACAACAGGCATTTCTACCTGAATCCCGAGCGCGACAGCCATGAAGACGCGCTGAAGGTGCACGGCATCAGCAATGAATTTTTGCAGGACAAGCCCAAATTTCCGGCCATTGCCGACGAATTGCTGGAGTACCTGCAAGGCGCCGAAATCATCATCCACAACGCGCCTTTTGACGTCAGCTTTTTGAACAAGGAGCTTGAACTGTCTGGCCGGCCGCCCATCAAGCAGTGCGTGGCCAAAATCACCGACAGTCTGATGATGGCCAAGGAGCTGTTTCCCGGCAAACGCAACTCGCTCGATGCGCTGTGCGATCGGCTGGAGGTCGACAACTCGGGCCGGACTCTGCACGGTGCCTTGCTGGACGCCGAACTGCTGGCCGATGTGTACATCAACCTGACACGCGGGCAAAACACGCTGGTCATGGACCTGGGTAGCAGTGCGCAGGACGGCGGCAGCATGGTCGTTATCGATCTGAGTGGTTTCGATTTGCCGCTGCTTCTGGCCAACGACCAGGAAATGGCAGCCCACGAGAACCTGCTAGCCGACATCGACAAAGCCAGCAAAGGCAAAACAGTCTGGCGTGCCCGGGCTGGTGCCTGATAAAGCAGCTTATAATTCGAGGCTAACTAGGGCAGGGCGGTTAGCTCAGGGGTAGAGCACTGCATTCACACTGCAGGGGTCGCAGGTTCGAAGCCTGCACCGCCCACCATTTCTTGGTTCACCTAAAAGCCTGTAAGTCGTTGTGACTACAGGCTTTTTCTTTTCCCGGTCGTTCCCGCTTGTGCCTGTGCTTGGCCCGTTAGCGCGGTGAATTTGCGACCCTGCGCCAAATTTGCGCCAATGAAAACTCCAGTCCCGCCGCAAGGCATTAAAACCGGAGTCCATTCATGGCTACTTTTTCCAAGCGTGTTTACAAATCCTGGCGTGTGAGCGCCCCCCGATTGCTCTGATCTGTCCCAAGCGTTCGACGCCGCGTGCCGGTGCAGACGCTGGGCAACTGGGTGAGGCTCAGTGAGAAGGGCCAACTAAAAAGGGCCGGCGACAAGCCGGTGTCGCCCGAACAGATGGAACTGGCGCGCCTGCGCGCGGAGAATGCGCGGCTGCGCATGGAGCGCGACATTCTGGGAAAAGCGACGGCGTACTTCGCAAAGCTGCCGCAGTGAAGTACGCCTGGTCGCCACCGACGAGGGCTGGCTGTACCTGACGGCGGTGCTGGACCTGTTCAGCCGCCAGGTGGTGGGCTGGAGCATGAGGGAACATATGCAGACCAACGCAGTGACGGACGCGCTGCGCATGGCGTGGTTCAGGCGCCGCCCTGCGCCGCGCCGGTGAACTGGTGCTGGAGTTGCAAGGCGAGCAGTTGCGCATCATCTCCGCGCAAGGGCAACTGGCGCTGCTGCGGGGCATGGCTTTTCGGCGCACCGCCGCCGCAGTCTGCTCTACCTGAGCTATCAGATCAGTAGCGCTTCACGCCCGCTGGTCAGCGTTTGCAGCAAGTCTTGATTGTCCTGGCCGAGGGTGGGCGCGGCCCGGCTGCTGGGTTCGCCGTCGAATTTGCACGCAAAACCGAGGCCCGGGGTGCGCACCTGCCGGCCCTGCTGGTCAAAACGAAAATCCGGCAAGGTCAGCTTTTGGGTGCCGTCGACCTCGCGCAGGAATTCGCCGAGTTTGCGGACGCGCGCGGCCGGCACCCCGACCGCGTTGAGACGGGTCTCCATGTCGAATGCCGACTGCTGCGCGAACGCGGCATTGAAGCGGCTGCGCAGGTACTCCATGTCGCGCGCCACGACGAAGCCGCCGCTCGGTGAATTGAAACTCTCGAGGTCCAGCGCCGCGCCGTCGCTGCACAGGTCTTCGACGCCGAGCACCGCGGCGAGTTTGCGAAACTGCGCCGGCGTGTTGGCGGCCGTGGCCAGCCAGCCGTCAGCGCAGCGGTAGGTGTCTGCGGTCGGGCTGCCGGTGTATCCGCGGTTGCCGACGCGCTGCGGCTCGACGCCGCCGGTCAGGAAGTTGCTCGCGTTCGGGTACATCAGCATCAACGACGCCTGCACCATCGAGGCGTCGATGTGCTGGCCGGTGCCTTCGCGATCGCGCCGGTGCAGCGCACTCACGATGGACAGCGCAGCAAGCATGCCGACCGCGACATCGATCACCGGGAAGCCGACCTTCACCGGCGCATCGTCCGGGCTCTCGCCCGACATCATCATCATGCCGGTCAGCGCCTGCACCACATGGTCGTAAGCGCCTCGGCCCGACCATTCGCCCTGCTGGCCATAACCCGAGATCGAGCAATAGATCACGTCGGGCCGCAGGTCGCGGATTGCCTCGTAATGCAGGGCGTACTTGGCGACCACGCCCGGGCGGAAGTTTTCGATGAAGACATCGCTGCTGCGGGCCAGCGCGCGTACCGCATCGGCGCCCTGCGGCGTGCGGATATCCACCGCCAGCGAACGCTTGCCCGCATTGAGCGCGACAAAACCCGCCGGGGTGTCGCCATCTGACGGCGATTTGCTGGCTCGCATGACTTCGCCGCCATGGGGCGATTCGACCTTGATGACTTCTGCGCCGAGTTGCGCGAGGTAGAAAGAGGCAAGCGGGCCGGCGATCACATGCGACATGTCGATGACGCGGATTCCATCCAGAGGTTTTCCCATGTCAGTTCGCCTTCACGCCAGTCAGCTTGACGATCTCCGCCCATTTGCGGTTTTCGCTGCGCACGAAGTTGGCGAATCCCTGCGGGCTGTCGCTCGACGCCGCGCTGCTGCCGCCGGACTCGAATGAAGCGCGCACCGCCGGGTCCTGCAGCGCCCGGCTGAGCGCAGCGTGCAGTTTTGCGACCACCTCGGGCGGCGTGCGGGCCGGCGCCCAGATGCCGAACCACGACTCCTGCACCGCGAGTTCGTTGCGCAACGCTTCCTGCAGCGTCGGCACGTCGGGCAGTTCCTTCAGGCGAGCCGCACTGGTGACGGCCAGCGCGCGCAACTTGCCGCCCTTGACCTGGGGCACGCCGGTGCTGGCCACCGGAAACGCGAAATCGGTGTCGCCGCGCAGCAGGGAAGCGGCGATTTCAACCGACCCTTTGAGCGGAATATGGGTTGCCTGCAAGCCGGCCAGCGCCACCAGCGTGGCGCCGGCCAGATGGGCCGAGGTGCCGATGCCGCCCGAGCCGTAGTTCATCTTGCCGGGGGCGGCCTTGGCGGCGGCGATCAGCTCCTGCACCGTCTTGTACGGGCCATCGGAGCGCACCACCAGGACCGTGGGTGACGCGGCCATGTTGCTCACCGCCACGAATTCGCCCAGCGGGTCGAACTTGAGGTCGGGCGACATGATTTTCTGGATCAGGTGGGTGTTCGAACCCATCAGCAGCGTGTACCCGTCGGCTGGCGCCTGCGCGACGAACTGCGCCGCCAGCACGCCGGCGGCGCCCACCTTGTTCTCGATCACGATCGCCTGGCCCAGGGCTTCACCCAGCTTGGGGCCGATCATGCGGGCCTGTACGTCAGGCCCGCCGCCGGCCGCAAACGGAACGATCAGGCGTACCGGCCGGTTTGGAAACGGCTCGGTGGCCCAGGCAGCAGTGGTGCTGGCCAGGACCGCAGCGCCCAGGGCGCTGTGGCAGAAATTGCGACGATTCATCATGGCGTTCATCCTCGGGTTGTTGTCAACTCAAATATAGGCTGGACAAGACATATCGGGAAGTGATATGTTTTCGCTGATAGCAAACTTTCTGGAATACCTATGGATGCACCATCGGCCGGCCTGATCGCGCGGCTGCGCTTTCGCCACCTGAAACTCATCACCGAACTCCGACGCTGCGGCAGCCTGCGGGCGGCGGCCGAGTCGCTCAATCTGACGCAACCGGCATTGAGCAAGGCGCTGGCCGAAATTGAAAGCGCATTCGCTTTTCCACTGTTCACACGCAATGCCCGGGGCTTGACTGCGACGGCGCAGGGAGAGGTGGTGGTGCGCGGCGCGACCCTGCTGCTGCAGGAACTTGCGCATCTGCACCAGGAGGCTGCCGGTGGCCAAAGCGCCGTGGCGCAGGTGCGCATCGGCGCGCCGCCGTTCGTGGCGCAGGGTTTTCTGCCAGCGGTGCTGGCCCGGCTTTTGCGCCGCGAGCCGCCGGTGCGGATTCAATTGTTCGAGGAGCGCGTACCCTTGCTGTTTGACATGCTGACGCATGGACTGGTGGATGCGCTGGTCACCAACTACCTGCTGGAGAGTCCGCAGCAGGAGGACATCCGCCTCAAGTATGAAAAGCTGTTCGATGGCGAATTCTGCGTCGTGGCACCACCGGGACATGTGTTGGCTCGGGGCCGGCGGCTGGCCGGCTGGCGCCGACTTGCCGACGAGCCTTGGGTGATGCCCGCAAGAGTGTCGATGGTGCGGCGTGCGATCGAGGAAAGCTTCATGCGCGAAGGTGTCGTGCCGCCGGTGCCGGTGATCGAGTCGACCAGTCCGGTGACCAATCTGCGGCTGGTGGCAGCCGGCGTGGGCCTGAGCGCGATGCCCGCTGATCTGGCGCAACAGGCGCAAGCCGCGGGCCAGGTCAAACTGGTGCGGATGGCGCCGCCGATGCAGCCCGGACCGGTGGCGCTGATCTACCGAGAAGGGGTCGACAACTGCCGGGTGGACATGCTGCGCGAGGTGTTGGGGCTGAAGTGAACCGGGCGGCAC
>JBKJZS010000636.1:0-3267 GCA_046714915.1 Polaromonas sp.
GCCCGTGAGCACGAGCCGTGCCGAGCCGTGCCAGACCGTGCCGCGCGGCTGGGCCAGCACGACGCGGCCGGACGAGGCATGGTGCACGGCGTCCGCCAGCCAGCGCGCGGGCGCGAACAGCACCAGCGCCAGCAGGGCACCCAGCAAGCTGCCGGCGGCGGCCCACCGCCACGGCGCGGTGGCGATCAGCGGCGAGGAAGCGGGTTTCCGGCGTGCCACAGGTCAGCGCAGACAGCGCAGGGTGAATGTGTTCATCCGCAACGCAAGGGCAGGGTTCACGGCGGGCATGGCAGCAGCGGCTTTCAGCGCGCCGGCAGGCTCAGGATCAGGGTGCCGTCCCAGGCCGCCGTGGCGGCCGGGCCTGTCGGGCTGCGGGTCAGGTGCGCCTCGGCCGGGACGGCCCGCGCATTGATGCGGGCCTGCGTCAGCCAGGATGCCAACACCTCGGCCGGGGTGCTCCGGAGCGTGACCGTGGCACTCTCGCCGGCGACGCTGAGCTGGGCACCCGGGCCCAGTCGCTGCTTGACAGAGGCTTGCAGCGCGCGCAACGCTTCGTCGTACCCGAGTTTGGGTTGTGCCTGCAGGGCCTGCGCCTCGGCTTGCAGGCTTTTCATGTGCTGCAGCTGCGCCTCCAGGCTTTGCTGCTGGACCTGCGCCGAGCGCAGCGTGCCAAACGCGGGTCCCACCCCCACCCACCACAGCAGGGCCGCCATCAGCAGGCCGGCCGTGCTGAGGGCCAGAGCTCTTTCGCGAGGTGCCAGCGCGTTCCAGTACGCCTGCAGGGCGGGTGACAGTGACAGCTTCATCGCCCCATCTCCGGTTTGATGATCAGCCGCTCGCCCTCGGCCCGGGTGTTGTAGTCCTGGGGCAGACGAGTGGCGAGTGTGGCGACTTCTTCCGGGCTCAACCCGAGGCCCTGGACGCGAACTTCACCCGCTACAAAATCAATAGCGCTCAGGGTTCGTCCGGTCGGAACAGCGGTGCTTAATGCGCCTAAAATTGCCTCCAGGTCGCGGCCCGAGGCTGCGCCGGTGGCCTGGCGCAGGGTTGCCACTTCGCGTGCCATCTGCACCGGCGCATCGACCACGACCCTGACGTCGGGAAAAGTCTGGGTCAGCGCACTGCGAATGGCTGCGCGCTGGCCGTCCAGTGCGGCCTGTTCGCGCCAGGCCCAGGCGTTCAACCCGATCAGGTTCAAACCCAGCAGCACGGCCGCGCCCCAGCGGGCGGCGCGCCACTGCGGGGCCTGCCACAGCTCGCGCCAGAAGGTGGCCAGCCGTTTCATGGCGCGGCTGCGGCTCGAGCTGGCCAGGTCAAACTGCGCCAGATCCCAAGGCGTCTGGGCGGCCTGCAGCAAGCGCTGCGCGCCTTGCTGCACGTTGACGCGGCGGTTGAACAGCCGCTCGGCCAGCACCGCGACAGCCGGTTCGGCCAACACTTGCGCCGGCGCGTCCGGCGCCTCCGTCTTGCCCAGCGCCAGCGCGACCGAGGCGGCCGTGAGCGGCAGCACCGCGACGCCGCCCTCCGGGCCGTGACCGATCACGATCATCTGCGCGTCTTCGGGAGTGCCGGTCACATGCACGGTCTGCGTTTCGGCCTCACTGGCGCCGGGTGCGAACTCGGGCACGATGCGCGAGACCGGGCGCTCGGCCGCTTCCAGCACCTGCACGGCGGCGCGCAGCCAGGGTTTGTTGCACACCGCGACCCAGACCGGCGCGCCGGAGCGGGCCCGGGGCGCCACCGCGAAATGGAGAGTCTCGGGTTCATCCAGCAGCCGGTCCTCAAGCAGGCCATCGAGCACCGCGCGCAGCCGCGGTGAACTGCTGCTGATTCCCCGGGGCAACTCCACCCGGTGCCATGACAACGCGCGCGCCGGCACCACCGCCACCACCTCGCCGCCGGAGCGGGCCAGGGGCGGCAACAGCGCCGCCGGTGCGCTGGCGTGTTGGGCCAGTGTGCGGCCATCCTGCGTCAGCGCATAGCCGTACTCCGTGGCGTCGGTCGCAGGTTCGAGGGGCAGGGTAACGATCAGGATGGTCATGGCGCTAATTCGTCAGTGATTGTAAGTATCTAATTTGGCCGGCTGTCAACGTCCGGTCGCTGCGGCGCCCGTTGGGGTGGTGGTGGTGGCCGGCGCGACACCGCGCTCGCGCCACAAGGTTCTCATATCCAGTCCGTCGCGTTGCAGCAGCGAGCGTTCTTCGACCGTCGTCAGGTCCAGCCGCAGGCGGCCGCGCACCTCGAAATAGCGCGTGACCACGCTGTGCTGGCCCTCGCTCAGCTGGGCGGCGGCAGCACCGGCCAGCTTGCCCGCATCGGCCAGCGTGCGGAAATGAGCAATGTCGCGCGCGGCTACCAGCCGCTGGGCATCGGCCAGATCGATTGACGGCAGGCTGGCGTAAATCACTTCGGCGCTGGCGGTGTTGAGGTTGACCGGCGTACGGGCCGGCAACAGCGTAATGTAGGGCCTCAGCACCGCCACTGTTTGCGGCGCCAGGCCCAGCCAGACCAACTGCTCGATCTGTTGCGGCAGCAGCGGCGCCGTTGGGTTGCTGTCCGGTGCATCGAAGGCCTGCACCATCCCGTTGGCCAGCAGCGTGAGTTGCTGCGGCGGCAGGCCGAGCAGCTCGAACAGCTTGGCAAAGGCCTTGAGTGCGGGCTCGGAGACTTTGTTGCCTTCCACCAGGTTGAGCAGGTTCAGGCGCGACTGCATGTCAGTGATCTGGCCCGACAGGAACGCGTCCGGCGCCTCGCTGCGACCGCCCATGTCAGCGCCGGTGCCGCCGGTGTTGTTGCGGTCGGCCGCCAGAAAAGTGGAAAGGCGGGCTTCCTGCAGTGGTACGGCCCAGGGCTCCGCCAGGTGGTCGGCGCCGCCGGAGCGTGCATCCTCACGCAGAATCAGGCGGGCCCAGTCGAGCGCGCCCACCAGCACCCAGGCCGATTGCTGACGCGCACGCTCGGCCGTCTCGACTTCGACGCTGCGCCACTGCTGCCAGATCGCCGCCGCGGCAAACGTCGCCACCAGCGTGACCGTGAGCATGGCCATAAGCAGGGCGGCACCGCGTTGTCTGGCAGGCCCGTACTGCGCGGGAGCGGGGGGTAACGGAGCGGTGCCGCCAGGCCGACGCCGGACCGACCCAAGGCGGCCCACGGCGTCCTCGGGGCTGAGCGCTGCGGCCTGCCAGGCCAGCAAGGACACGCAGTGGCAAGCGTGGGGGCACGTCTGCCCGCCGGGCCGCCCCAAGGGCAGACAGCCCCCTCGGGGGG
>JBKJZS010000637.1:0-1413 GCA_046714915.1 Polaromonas sp.
GATTTTTTCTTGCCTCGTCTTGCTCTGCGCGCTCTGCGCCTCTGCGGTGAATGACTTCCGCCTCTGGTGCCTGTGCATGACGACCTGAGTAGTTTTCATGCATAAAATCGGCCTATGGCCCCCTGAATAAGGGCGCGAGCAGCTATCGAATAAATAGCGGACTGGGTCAAGCCCGCAACGAAACGGCAGTGGTTTGCCCCGCTGGCTCAAACCCGCCGCTGCGCGAAATAAAACCACTCCTGCCCGGCTTCGGCCCCGGGATTGGGAAACACCACAAAGCCGTCGCCCTGGGCTGTCACTTCTGCACCGCTGTGCCGCACGCCAATCACTTCGCCCAATTTCACCGCATCAAAACTACGCCACTCGCGGCTGAACCTATCAGCCGCATGTTCCCGGTCTGTCACATCCACCAGACGCAAAATTTCCCGCTCCGCCGGCTCAGCCAGCAGCGGCAACGAAGCCATGCCCAGCAAAGCCAGCGTCTGCGAAATCGCATGCCGCGCCACCAGAACCGCCTGCGGGTCGTCATGCTGGCCGCACTCCAGCGTCACGCCGTAACCGCCGCGTGAACGCATGTACTCCGTGGTGCCCACGCCGTAGTTCGGGTCAGTCACCAGCGTCTGCGCGCGGGCCGTGCCAGCGGCGACAGGCGCCGCAGCGCGCCGCTGCACACCACGCGCATAGGTTTCCAGCCAGCCCTCCACAATGCGCGGCGCGGCAGTGTGCAGAGCCAGCTGCATTTCTGCTGCCGCTTGGCTGAATGGCTCCAGTGTGCCGCTGTTGTTCTGCGGGCCAATCATCACAAACGGCCGGCCGCCGGTGTGGAAGGAGTGCAGGTCCAGCAACACGTCATGCGCATCGAGAAGCGGGCACAACACATTGGCAATGCGGTCCTCAAAATCCTGCGGAATCGCACTCGGCGCCATGTTGCGATTCAGGTTGCGGTCGCCGGTGCGCTGTTTCAGCTGGTAGGCCAGCGGGTTGGTGACCGGCACGAAGGTCACGGTGCCACGTTCGATGTTGAGCTTGCCGCTGTCGATGTCTTCCAGCAATTGCGTGATGGCACGTGCGCCGCAGACTTCGTTGCCGTGGACTGCACCGAGGACCAGCAGGCGCGGGCCGGGCGCCAGGCCATGGTAGGTCTGGGGGCGGAGGTGGGGGGGGCGGGGTTGAGGAGAGGAGGGCGCGTCGCCCTTGAGCTTGTCGGTCATGATGGTTTGTTTATACAGCGGTTCCTGCATATCCCCGCGGCTCCGGGTTGGCCCGCGTCTCCTGTATTTGCAGGATGGGCAAACACGCCTGCATCCGCCATAATCTGTGCGAAGAACAGGGGGTCGGTTCAAATCCCCTTTGATGCCAACATCCCCAAAAACTACCGCCTCACAAGCGGTTCAGTCCAACATGGTTTATCTG
>JBKJZS010000638.1:0-12041 GCA_046714915.1 Polaromonas sp.
CGTGATGCCAACCACCGCCAGTATGCCGGCTTTGATGTCGGCGACGGAGTTGCCGGTTTTTACCGGCGGGCCGCCGGGCTCTCCGGTGACAGACATCAGACCCGCAAAGCCCTGTGCAATCAGGTCAAAGCCGCCTTTTCCACCGTAAGGACCATCGCGGCCGTAACCGGATACGGCGCAGTAGATCAGGCCCGGATTCACCTGGGACAGGACGTCGTAGCCTACTCCGAGTTTTTCCAGCGTTCCGCGCCGGTAGTTTTCGGTCAGTACATCGGCTTGCTTCACCATGCGCAGAAGAATCTCGCGACCCTGCGCCTGTTTCAGATTCAGCGCTATGCCGCGTTTGTTGCGATTCATGATCATGAAGGGTGCCGAAATCCCGTTGACGCGCGGCTCCCGGTAGCTGCGGGAGTCATCGCCGCCGGGCAGCTTCTCGACCTTGACCACGTCCGCCCCCATGTCGGCCAGCATCATGCCGCAGGTGGGGCCTGCCATAATTTGCGCCAGTTCAAGCACACGCATGCCGGCCAGCGGCCCGGTGTGAGCAGTAGAAGTCTTCATTTCAATTTCCTTTGAGGTGACTACAAAACCAGACCTAGACCTGGTCAGACATGCGTTCGAGCAGCCACGGCCCGTGCACGAAGGTGCGGCTGCGCCAGTTCACTCCGCCTTGATGCCGGCGTCCCTGACCAGCTTGCCGGTTTTGACGAACTCCGCCTTGACGTAGGCGTCAAACTCTTCAGGCTTGTTGCCAATGGGCTCGCCAGCGAGTTGCAGCACGCGTTCGCGCACGTCTGGCATTTGCAGCACCTTGGCAACATCCTGCTGCCACTTGTCGAGAATTGCCTTGGGCATGCCTGGGGGGCCGAACATGCCGTACCAGGTGATCATTTCAACGCCAGGGAAACCCGCTTCGGCGGTGGTGGGTACATTGGGCAAGACCGCGACGCGACGCGGTGCCGCCACAGCAAGAGGTTTGAGCTTGCCGGCGCGGATCTGCCCCATCGACGACGCGGTGGTGTCCAGGCTCATGGTCACGCCGCCGGCCACCAGATCGAGCATGGCCGCTGCGCTGCCGCGGTAGGGCACGTGCACGGCCTTGATGCCCGCGACCAGATTGAGCAGCTCGCCTGCCAGTTGCTGGGTCGAACCCGGACCAGACGACGAGAAATTGACCTTGCTCGGATCGGCTTTAGCCATCGCCACCAGTTCGGCCATGTTGTTCGCCGGCACCGACAGCCCGACCACCAGCACATGCGGTACCTGGACGGCGAGCGTGATCGGCGTGAAGTCACGCAGCGGGTCGTAGGACAGCTTCATCAGGTGCGGCAAAATCGTGTGCGTGTTCGGTACAGTCATCATGACCGTGTAGCCGTCGGGCGCTGATTTGGCAACGAAGTCCGCAGCGATCGTGCCTGTGGCACCGGTGCGGTTTTCGACCACCACGGGCTGGCCCCACATCTCGGTGAGCTTGCTGGCCAGCAGACGCGAGAAGATGTCGGTTCCGCCACCGGGCGCGAAGCCCACCAAAATGCGCACCTGCTTGTTCGGGAAGGCCTGTGCCAGCGCGTCGACGCCGCTTGCGAGCATGCAGACCGCCAACAGCAGCTTGAAGCCGTGGCGCCTGGCGTTGAGAAAACTGCTCAGGCCCGTGCGGATGAGTCCGGGTTCATCCGGGGTGTGGGCGCCGAGTTTGAATCGAGAGGGGGTGGCTTCGTTCATTGCTGTTCTCCTGTTGCTGTAAAACAAATGCTTGGGGACCCGTAGCGCCTTCGGGCTGTGATTCGAATGCTGGTAGCCCCGCGGCTCAATGAAGCATGTTGCGAGGCGGAAGAAACCGGACATCAGGCGTCAGTGGAAATCTGGGTTCCTTGACGCCCGCATCAGGCACCTTTCCAGACCGGATTTCTCTTTGCCACGAAAGATTCCACCCCTTCCCGGAAGTCGCTGCTGCCGTAACAGCGGCGAATCAGGTCTTCACCCTCCGGCAAATCGTGCGCCACCAGGCGTCGCAGCCCTTCCTTGACCACGCTTTGCGTGAGAGGCGCCAGTGACGTCAGGCGTTCGCACAGGCGGGTGACAGCGCCGTCCATCTCCGCGGGCTCGCAGATCTGACCCAGAAAGCCGCAGGCCAAGGCCTCCTCGGCGCTGAGGATCTCGGCCAGCATCAGCATGCGCCTGACGCGCTGGGCGCCGAACCCGCAATTCAGGCGCGCCAGATTGGCGATGGACAGACAGTTGCCCAGTGTCCTGGCAATTGGCACGCCAAAGCGTGAGGCGGGTGTTGCAATCCGGAAGTCGCAGGTCGTGGCAATCGCCAGGCCGCCCCCGACGGCCCAGCCCTCGACCACCGCCACGGTCGGCATGGGCAGGGCTTCGAGTTGGCCAATGCATTTGTCTATCTGACGTTCGTAAGCCACGCCCTCCTCGCCACTTTTAAAAGCCTTGAACTGCTCAATGTCGGTGCCTGCGACGAACGCCTCGCCACCGGCGCCCCGAAACGTCACGACCCGCACGGTTTTGTCAGCCTGCAGCTGGGTGCAGATATGCATCAGCTGCTCGTACATGGCCCAGGTCATGGCATTGCGTGCCCGTGGGCGATCGAACACCACCGAAGCCACACCGCCCTGGATGGCCAGCTGGACAGTGCCTTCACCCATGCTCGTTGATGCTTCCTTCATTCAGTAGCTCCTGGTTCGGTGGCCTTCAAAGCAGATTCGCCCCATGGCCGACCGGTCATGCGTCGCCCTTGACGCCGCCGTCCTTGATCACCTTGGCCCATTTGCGGGCTTCCACCTGCATGAACTGCGCGAATTTTTCCGTGCTGCCGCCGCCTTCCTCGGCGCCAGAGGCATCGAGCCGCTCCATCACGTCGGGCAGGAGCAGCACCTTGTTGATGTCGTCGTTCATGCGCTTGGCCATGGCGACCGGCATCTTGGCCGGCCCGACCAGGCCGTACCAGGTGGTGGCCTCGAAGCCGGGGAAACCGGATTCGGCCATGGTGGGCACGTTGGGGTGGCCGACGGCGCGCTTCTGGCGTGTCTGCGCGATGGCGATCACCTTGCCACTTTTCACATGAGGCGTGGCAGCGGTCATGGTGTCAAAGCTGTACTGAATGGTGCCGCCGATCAGGTCGGCGAGCATCGGGCCGGAGCCGCGGTACGGCACGTGAATGGCCTTGACCTTGGCGGCTTGCATGAACATCTCCAGCGCCAGGTGTTGCGCCGATCCGTTGCCGGCCGAACCAAAGCTCACCTTACCGGGGTTCTTCATGCACAACTCGACCAGGTCCTTCACGGTCTTGGCCGGTTGATGCTCATTGCAGATCAACAGGTTGGGCGTCACGCCGACCAGCGCAACGGCCTGGAAATCCGTTTCCGCGTTGTAGTTCAGCTTGATCATTGCTGGCGCGATGGCATGGCTGTTGATATGCGCCATAAGCAGCGTAGCGCCGTCGCCGGGCTGCTTGGCCACATAGTCGGCGGCGATGGTGCCGGACGCGCCCGCCTTGTTCTCGACGATGACCTGCGTGTTCCACATGCCTGCCAGCTTCTGGCCGATCACGCGCGCCAGGATGTCGGTACCGCCCCCGGGAGCGAAGCCGACGATGATGCGAACCGGCCCGGTCGGCAGGTTCTGCGCCCAAAGCATGGGAGCGACGATGGTAGCCGCAGTGGCTGTGGCGGCGGTGACAAAAGTTCTGCGTTGCATGGTGTGTCTCTAGGGTTGTAGTGATTCAGCGAAACTGGTAAAAAATCAAAAAAGTCAAAAGTGCGCGGGACGGAACGGTTGAAAGAAAAAAGATCAGGCTGCCTTGCGCAGCGGCACCACGGCGACGTGGCTTGAAAAATGGTCCATCGCGGCCTGCACGCCCGAGCCGGCGAGCTTGACGCCGGCGAGTTTGAGGCCCATCTCGCAGCCCGACAGCGCCGCCATCAGGGTCAGGTCGTTGCAATCACCCAGATGGCCGATGCGGAACATCCTGCCTTTGACCTTTCCCAGGCCGGTGCCCAACGAGCAGTCAAAGCGCTCGTAAATGATCTTGCGCACGGCGTCGGCGTCTATGCCTTCCGGCGTCATTACGCCGGTAAGGATGGGCGAGTACACGGCCGCGTCAGCGCACTGGATCTGTAGGCCCCAGGCCCTGACCGCGGCGCGCACCCCTTCGGCCCAGCGCAGATGCCGCGCAAAGACCACGTCCATGCCATGCTCGAGCAGCATGTCGCAAGCTTCGTTAAGCCCGTACAGTAAATTGGTGTTGGGCGTCGAGGGCCAGTAGCCCGTTTTGTTCATTTCGATGATCTCGTCCCAGGCCCAGAAGGATTTCGGGAGTTTGGCGGTTTTGCTGGCATCAATGGCTTTGGCCGAGACCGCGTTAAAGCTGATGCCAGGTGGCAGCATCAGCCCTTTTTGCGAGCCGCTGATGCTGACATCCACGCCCCACTCATCGTGCCGGTAATCGGCCGAGCCCAAGCCCGAAATGGTGTCCACCAGCAGCAGGGCCGGGTGTTTGGCCGCATCAATGGCCTTGCGCACGGCGGCGATGTTGCTGGTCGCGCCGGTGGAAGTTTCGTTGTGCACCACGCACACGGCCTTGATGCTGTGCTGCGTGTCGGCCGTGAGCCGTTCTTCAATCAGGCCAGCCTGCACGCCATGGCGCCAGACCTCAGCGCCGGGGTAGGCCATCACCTCGGTTTTCAGGCCCAGGCGCGCCGCCAGCTTTTGCCACAGCGCGGCAAAGTGGCCGGTTTCGTACATCAGCACGTGGTCGCCCGGGCTCAAGGTGTTAACCAAGGCCGCTTCCCAGGCGCCGGTGCCGGAGGCCGGGTAAATGATGACCGGCTGTTTGGTTTTGAAGATTTTTTTGATGTCTGCCAGCACCTTCAGGCCAAGCGCGCCGAACTCGGGGCCGCGGTGGTCGATGGTGGGCAGGCTCATGGCCCGCAAAATGCGGTCTGGCACCGGTGACGGGCCGGGAATCTGCAGGAAATGGCGGCCGGTGGGATGAAAATCAAGTGTCAACATACATCATGTCTCCGTAAACAGAATGCTATTTTTTGCATACAAAATTCATTTGTCAACAGGGTTATGCATACTTATTGATTTGACACGCCTCTTTTTTGCATACAAAATTTAACCATGAGCGCTGAAATCATCCCTATTCCGCGCGCCGCCCTGCATGAGCAGGTGGCGCACCGCCTGCGCCAGATGCTGGTTGAAAACCGCATCGCGCCGGGCGCCAAACTCAATGAACGCGAGCTCAGCGAGGTTCTCAATGTCTCGCGCACGCCGCTGCGCGAGGCCATCAAAATGCTGGCCGCCGAGGGCCTGGTCGAGCTGCTGCCGAATCGCGGCGCCATTGCGGTGGCGTTATCCGAGGAAGACATTCTCAACACCTTTGAGGTCATGGCCGGGCTGGAAGCGCAATCTGGCGAGCTGGCCGCCGAGCGCATCACCGACAGTGAGCTGGCCGAGATCAAGGCCATGCATTACGAGATGCTGGCGGCCTACACGCGGCGCGACCTGCCCGCCTATTACCGGCTCAACGCGGCCATTCACGGCGCCATCAACGTTGCCGCCAAAAACCCGGTGCTCACCGGCATTTACGACCAGGTCAATGCGCGGGTACAGGCCCTGCGGTTCCGCTCCAACCAGGACGGCGACAAGTGGAAGCTGGCGGTTCAGCAGCATGAACAAATGGTGCAGGCCCTCAGCAACCGTGACCCGGTTGCCATGCGCGCCGTGCTGCTGGCCCATATGAACAACAAGCGCTTTGTGGTGATCGATCAGATGCAGGCGCTCGGCAGCAGCAATTCCATCACAAACCACAACTGAAGATTCCGATGAGCGCTCCCTTGCCCCTGAAAGTGACGCAGGATGCTGCGGCCCACGCCTACGAAGCCGTTGCACGTGTGAGCAATGAAGTGGCCGGCCGGCTGGCGGCCAGGCTGGCCAGCGAAACCCGCGGCGAGGTGCTGTTCTCCGCCGCCGACCGCGGCCGCTACGCCACCGACGCCTCGATCTACCAGATTATGCCTGTGGGCGTGTTTGTTCCGCGCAGCACGCCCGATGTGCGGACCGCACTCGATATCTGCCGCGACATGGGCGTGCCCATCGTGCCGCGCGGCGGCGGCACCAGCCAGTGCGGCCAGACCGTGGGCGCCGGGCTGGTGATCGACCATGCCAAGCATATTCGCGGCATCATCGATGTCGATACGGACCAACGCAGGGCCGAGGTCGAGCCCGGCATCGTGCTCGACCACCTGAACGCAGCGCTAAAAAAACACGGCCTCTGGTACCCGGTGGACGTGTCCACCAGCGCGCAAGCCACCCTGGGCGGCATGGCCGGCAACAACTCCTGCGGCAGCCGCAGCATTGCTTACGGCAACATGGTGCACAACGTGCTGGGCGCGCAGGCCTGGACTTCCGACGGCCAGCTGCTGCAGCTGGGCCCCTACGCCGCCAGCAGCGGCAAGGCCCGCGAACTGGGCAACTACATCCGCACCTTGGCCGAGGAGCTGCAGCCGGCAATCAACCGGCTCTGGCCCCAGGTCATGCGGCGCGTCGGCGGCTACAACCTGGACATTTTTGACCCGCAGAGCGAGCGGCCCTACACCACCGACGGGTCCGTCAACCTGGCGCATCTGCTGATTGGCAGCGAAGGCACGCTGGCGCTTACCAAATCACTGACCTTGCGCCTGAGCGAGCTGCCGCGCGCCAAGGTGCTGGGGGTGGTGAACTTTCCGACCTTTTACCGCGCCATGGACGCGGCGCAGCACATCGTCAAGATCGGCGAAGGCACGCTCACCGCGGTAGAGCTGGTGGACCGCACCATGATTGATCTGTCGCTGCAGAACCCGGCCTTTGCGTCCACCATCCGCAGCGCGCTGATTGGCCAGCCCGCGGCCATCTTGCTGGTCGAGTTTTCGGGCGCCAGCAAGGCCGAACTGCTGCCGCAACTCAAGCGCCTGAGCGAGCTGATGGGCGATCTGCTGCTGCCCGACTCGGTGGTCGAAATGACCGAGGACGCGCCGCAGAAAAACCTGTGGGAAGTGCGCAAGGCCGGCCTCAACATCATGATGAGCCTCAAGGGCGACGGCAAGCCGGTGAGTTTTATCGAAGACTGCGCCGTGCCGCTGCAGCACCTGGCCGAGTACACCGACGCATTGACCGAGGTCTTCAAAAAATACGGCAGCAAGGGCACCTGGTATGCCCACGCCTCGGTCGGCACCTTGCATGTGCGGCCGATTCTGGACATGCGGCGCGAAGGGGCGCCGAAGATGCGCGCGATTGCCGAAGAAACCTCCGAGCTGGTGCGCAAGTTCAAGGGCGCCTACAGCGGCGAACATGGCGACGGCCTGTGCCGCGGCGAGTGGATCGAGTGGCAGTTCGGCCCGCAGATCAACGAGGCCTTCGTGAAAATCAAGCAGTTCATGGACCCTTTGAGCCTGCTGAGTCCCGGCCGCATCATCAACCCGCCGAAGATGGACGACACGCGGCTGATGCGTTTTCCGCCCAGCTACAAAGTCATTCCGATCCAGACCGCCCTCGACTGGCGCGCCTGGGACGTGCAGAACGACCCGGCCACCGAACAAACCAGCGCGCCGGGCAGCGGCGGCGATCCCGCGCAGGGCCTGGCCAAAGCCGTGGAAATGTGCAACAACAACGGCCACTGCCGGAAGTTCGACGCCGGCACCATGTGCCCCAGCTACCGTGTCACGCGAGACGAGAAGCACTCCACACGTGGAAGAGCCAACACTTTGCGCCTGGCCCTTTCTGGGCAGTTAAGCCCTGCCCCCCCGGGAGGCGGTGTTGGGGGTGGGGGCAGCAAAAAGCTGCAAATGCAGCCGCAGCTTGCATATGGCTCGGAAGACGCTTTGACAAGCGAAGCGGTCAAAGAGGCTTTTGAGTTGTGTGTAAGCTGCAAAGGCTGCAAACGCGACTGCCCCACCGGCGTGGACATGGCCAAGATGAAGGTGGAGTTTTTGCACCACTACAAGGCCAAACACGGCTATACGCTGAAAGACAAGCTGGTCGCCTATCTGCCGGACTACGCCCACTGGGCCAGCCGCTTCGCTCCGCTGCTGAACCTGCGCGACCGCATTCCGGGCCTGGCCAGGCTGAGCGAAAAGTTGACCGGCTTTTCTGCCAAACGCACGCTGCCGCAATGGAAGCGCAACACTTTCTGGAAACAGCTCACCACCGTTCGGGCTGAGCCTCATTCCGTTCGCCCTGAGCTTGTCGAAAGGCTTCGACAGGCTCAGCCCGAACGGATGCGGATTCAGGGCCAACGGGTTTGGAGTGCCACCCGCGAAGAAGTGCTGGCCGCCCGCAAGCCGGTCGTGCTGTTTGTCGACACCTTCAACGGCTACTTTGAGTCAGACAACGCCAGTTCAGCATTAAAAGTGCTTCAAGCCGCCGGCTACACTGCGTATGTAGCTACAAAAACAATAGCAGATGGCAAGCAGCTGTGCTGCGGCCGCACCTACCTCGCCAGCGGCATGGTCCATGAGGCCAAAGCCAAGGCGCGCGAACTGGTTGACGCACTGCTGCCCTTTGCCGAACAGGGCATTGCCATCGTCGGGCTGGAGCCGTCCTGCCTGTTGACAATGCGTGACGAGATGCTGGTGATGGATCTGGGCGAAGCGGCCCAGACCATCAGCGGCCAGGCCCTGCTGTTCGAAGAGTTTCTGGCACGAGAAGCCGCGGCCGGGCAGTTGGACGAACTGAAGGCCCAATTCAAACCGGCGGAGCAGCCCATCCTGCTGCACGGTCACTGCCACCAGAAGGCTTTTGGCGCGGTGAGTCCCATCATGGATGTGCTCAAGCTGATACCCGGCGCCCAGCCCGAGCTGATCGAATCCAGCTGCTGCGGCATGGCCGGCAGCTTCGGCTACGAAGCCAGCCACTACGAGGTGTCCATGCAGATGGCCGAACTCAGCCTGCTGCCGGCCGTGCGCAAGCAGCCCGACGCCATTGTGGTGGCCGATGGCACCAGTTGCCGGCACCAGATTCGTGACGGCGCGCAGCGCGAGGCGATTCACGTAGCGGTGCTGATGGCGCGGCAGTTGCGGGTTTGAGGCTGACCTCGCTGGCGAAGCAATCGCACGCCTTCAAGGCGGCAACGCAAGCCGCCTTACGGCGAAACCGGAGTGGGCACGGGCAAAGGCATGCCCCGGCGCTTCATCTCTTCACGCACCAGGTCGGGCCGGTCGCTGACGATGCCATCCACGCCCATGTCCAGCAGGGTGGCCATCTGGGCCGGCTCATTGACGGTCCATGCCAGAACCTGAAGGCCCAGGCCGTGCGCCTCTTTAATTTTGGCGGCCGTCAGGTCCAGGTGGTGAGCCGACCAGATGCGGCCGCCGGCGGCCTTGATCATGCGCGGCACAGAACCATGCTCGCTGTAGCGCAGGCCGGCTGTCCAGGGCGACGCCTGCGGCTTGTCGGCGGCAATGGTGTCCCCGCCCTGCTGGACGGTCAGGTACACGGTGGGGATCTCGGGCGCATCCCGCTGCACAACCTGGAGCGTGCGCCAGTCAAACGAGAGGATGGAACTGCGCGAAGCTACGCCCGCCTCGCGGATGGCCGCGATGACCGCGCTTGTATAGACCTCGACATCCAGGGTGTCGCGCGGGGCCAGCGGCGACACCTTGGTTTCAATCGCGAAACGAACCTGGCCATTGCCGGATTTTTTGACCAGGGCAAACAGGTCTGCCAGGCGCGGGATTCGCGCACCATCCACCGGCTGTTGATCGGCGTAAAGCCGCGCGTACGCGGTGCCGGGTTTGATGCGCCCAACATCGTAGCGGCGAATCTCATCAAACGTCAGAGTCGAGATCAGGGGGCCGCGCCCTTCCAGAAAACGCCCGTCTGGCCCGCGGGTAATGTCAGGATTAAGCGCCCGGTCATGCGAGATGACCAACACGCCGTCTTTGGTGATCGCAATGTCCAGCTCCAGGGTGGTCACCCCGATGGCAAGCGCCTGCGCAAACGATTCAAGCGTGTTTTCGGGTGACAGCGCCCGGGCACCGCGATGGCCTTGCAAGTCCAGGCTGTGGGCGCCGGCACACATCAGGAAAAGCAGGGTGACAAAACCAAGTCTGAGCGCGTGCATAGGCATGTTTTGAATTCTCCCTTGTCAGTGTAAGTCAGGCTCCACCGGGACCCCTCGCCTGCTGATACCCCACCTTCCACCAGTTCGGAAACAGCGCACGAACTTGCGCCTGTGCATAGCGGTCGTCAATCAGGTACACCACCCCCTGGTCGGACTCGGTCCGTATTACACGGCCTGCGGCCTGCACCACTTTTTGCAGGCCGGGGTACAAGTAGGTGTAGTCATAGCCCCTGCCAAAGCTGGCTTCCATGCGTTGCTTGATCTGCTCGTTGACCGGGTTGATCTGTGGCAAGCCCAGCGTGGCGATGAAAGCTCCGATCAGGCGCTTGCCGGGCAGGTCAATGCCTTCGGCAAACGCGCCGCCGAGCACGGCAAACCCGATGCCACGCGTGCCGGCTGTGAAACGGTCCAGAAAACCTTGCTTGGCGGCCTCTTCCATGCCGCGCGACTGCTCCCATACCGGGATGGTGGGGTAACGCGACTTGAACAAATCGGCCAGCTGCTGCTGGTAGTCAAAACTGCTGACAAAACTCAAGTAATTGCCGGGCGCCGCCGCGTACTGTCTGGCCATCAGCTCAACCATCGGCGAGAGTGAGTTATCCCGATGCCTATACCGCGTCGAAACGTCGTCAACCACTTGTATCGACAACTGCTCGGCCTTGAAGGGCGATGCGACATCGACCCAGGCCGTGTCTGCCGGCAGGCCCAGCATGTCGCTGTAAAAATGCGACGGACTCAAGGTCGCAGAGAACAAAGCCGCAGAACGTGCGGCAGCAAACCGCGGTGCCAAAAAGCTGGCGGGCACCACGTTTCGCAGGCAAAGCACCGCGCCACCTTCGGCGTCGGTGATGTCGAACAGAGAGTGGTCGCCGAGCAGCTCTGCCATGCGCGAGAAGTGCAATACCTCGAAGAAAAATCCCTGCAGCCGGCTGTCAATGCCCGACGGATGCTCGACCAGATGGTCCAGGATGGCGCTCGCTGTCTGCTGCAAGGCGCCGCGAAATTGCTGCGGCACCTCGGCATACACCTGATAGGCTTCCAACTGGTTTGCATGCAGTTCCTGCCAGCTGCGCCGGAGCCGGTCCAGCACGTTCTTGATCGCCGTCGGCGCCGCCAGGCGCGCCAGCGCCAGACGCGACGGGTCCAGCTCAGCCGAGTACATCTTGCGGGCGCGTTCGATGAGGTTGTGCGCCTCATCGACCAGGACACTGACACGCCACTGGTTGGCCTGCGCCTGCGCGTAAAGCATGGCATTCACGTCGAAGTAATAGTTGTAGTCGCCCACCACCACATCGCTCCAGTGCAACAGGTCCTGGCTCAGGTAATAGGGGCAGACCTGGTGCGCCAGCGCCACCTCCCGCAATGCGTTTTTGTCCAGCGGGCCATTGCCAACGACGTCCCGGTTCACGGCGGCACGCCGCGCCGCCGGCAGGCGGTCATAAAAACCTTTGGCCAGCGGGCATGAGTCGCCATGGCAGGCTTTGTCGGGGTGTTCGCAGGCCTTGTCGCGCGCCACCAGTTCCAGCACACGCAGCGGCAACGCTGGCGCAGCGTTTTTGATCAACGCCACCGCGTCCAGCGCCAGTTGGCGGCCGGGGGTCTTGGCCGCCAGAAAAAAAACCTTGTCGAGCTGCTGGGTCGGGCAGGCTTTGAGCAGCGGAAACAACGTGCCGATGGTTTTGCCAATGCCGGTCGGCGCCTGCGCCATCAGGCAACGGCCGCTGCTGGCCGACTTGTACACGGCCTCCGCCAACTCGCGCTGGCCGGGACGAAAAGCGGCATGCGGAAACGGCAGCGCGCGCAACGCGGCGTTGCGCGCGGCGCGGTGCGCCAGCTCCTGCTGCGCCCAGGCCAGGAAACGTTCGCACTGGTCTTCAAAATAGACTTGCAGGTCGTCCGCGCCGTACAGCTCGGTGAGCAGCGT
>JBKJZS010000639.1:0-1893 GCA_046714915.1 Polaromonas sp.
AAGTGACCATCCCCATCTGCAGGGTCGTATTGATCGCGCCAAGTAGGAACGGCGGCTCCGGAGACAGGGCGAAGCTGAGGACGCCCTCCCCCGCGCTCGGCGGGTTCTGCGCCAGTGCGGGCCCGGCGCTCAGCACAGCGCCACAACATAGGATTACGGCTGCCAGTTTGCGGAGGGCGTGTCTGAAAAGGACGGTCATAAGGACTCCAGAGAAAAAAGCGGGCATTTCCAGTGATGAAAAACTGGCACGAACTTTGCTTAATATTCCTGACTGGTTGCAGCCAGTGCTCCCGTTTCATGAAACCAAAATGAAACTGAAGGCAGTATTGAGCGAAAATCAATAGCGGTCTTTCAAATTCCAGGTGCTGATTTTCACAAAAAGAGACCAGGGCCGCTGACCGATTCATCAGGTTGACATGGGGCGAACACATGGATTACGAATTCAGTAGTCACCAGACACACGGCATCGGGGAGTGGGCAGGAAATACGGTGTTGGCACAAAGCGAAGGGCGAGGCTGGCGCAACCTCAACGCAACGCTGGCTACCGTAACCAGTTGGTCGGGCACGCTCGATCCGGTTCAAAATTATTGTTTGGCCTTTTGTGTAAACCGTCCGGCGCGCTTGCGCCGGACGGTCTCGGGCGAAGGGGTGGAAGGCAATGCCGTCGTCTTGCCACGGCAATTTCTGATCATTCCTGCACACCAAGCTTCCCAATGGCAGCGCCAAGGGTCCTCTGAAATGCTGATGATTTATCTTCGGCACGACATGCTGGAGCAGATCAGCAGCGAGGTCTTTGGCCGCGCGAACGTGCAAATCGAATTGCGCCTGGGCGCCACCGACCCGCTGCTTGAACAGCTTGCGCTCGCCGTACTGCGTACGTTGCAGCAATCAGAGCCATTGGCTAACAACCTGTATGTCGATAGCTTAGCAATGTCGATCGGCACCCAACTGGTGTGCGCTCATTCCCGGCGGCAGGCCAGCGGCCTTGAGCCGAACGCCGCAGGACGCACCTCCGTCGCACCGGGGTTTCAGCGTTTACGGGACTTTATCGAAGCGTCGCTGGACCAGGACCTTAGCCTTGAGGTACTCGCTGATGAGGCCGGCGTGAGTCCTTACACCTTCCCGCGAACATTCAAGCACTATTTCGGTGTTACGCCGCACCAATACGTATTGGACCGGAGGATGGCGTGTGCTCGTGCCCTGCTTGCTGACACGGACCTGTCGATTTGCGAGGTCGCGCTTGAAGCCGGATTCTCAAGCCAGAGCCATCTCGCCAGCACATTCAGAAAATACACCGGCGTAACCCCCAATGCATATCGCAAAACCTCCGGTGTTGGATAAGCGACCTGAGGATGAGCTGAGGCTGCCCGACGACGCGCCCGACAGCCACCCCAAGGTGCAGGAACTGCGGCAACTGGCGCAGTGGGCCGACGGCATGGTCTGGACATCGCCCGAGCGCCACGGCGCGATGACCGGCATCATGAAGTCGCAGATCGACTGGATTCCGCTGGCCGACGGTGCCGTGCGCCCCACTCAGGGCAAAACACTGGCACTGATGCAGGTCAGCGGCGGCTCGCAGTCCTTCAACGCGGTCAACCAGCTGCGCCTGCTGGGCCGCTGGATGCGCATGCTGACGATTCCGAATCAGTCCTCCGTTGCGAAAGCCTTTCTGGAGTTTGACGAGGCCGGACGCATGAGGCCCTCGGCGTTTTACGACCGCGTTGGTTGATGTGATGGAAGAGTTTGTGAAGTTCACCTTGCTCACGCGCGATGTGTCGCCTTACCTGGTGGACCGGTACAGGGAGCGCAAGGAGTGTGCGGAGGCGCTGGCGAAGCGGGTGAATCAGCGGGGGCTGTGAGTTTTATAAGCCAAATCGGGCTCTGGCCCTTTGG
>JBKJZS010000640.1:0-3822 GCA_046714915.1 Polaromonas sp.
GTCCATGACGGAAGAATAAACATGACAGCCCTGCCGTTTCGCCACTTGCTGACGTCGATGATGTGTGTGGCTGCACTGGGTCAAGCCCAAGAAGCCTCTGCCCTGGGATTGCTGCAAGCCTACGAGGCCGCGCTGGCGAATGACCCGGCGTACCGTGCTGCCCTACATGAAAACGAGGCAGGTCAGCAATTGAAGGTTCTGGGGCGCTCCCACCTCTTGCCCAGCCTGTCCGCGAATTATTCGACGAGCAGGAACCAGGCCGATATCACCACAACATCTGGTCTGGGTGACAGAACGGAGCATCGCAACTACACCAGCCTGTCCGCATCGATCCAGTTGCGCCAACCGCTGTTCCATCCGGAAGGTGCGGCTCGCTATCGCCAGGGTATCGCGCAGACCAGTGCCAGCGATGCGCAGTTTTCGGTGCGTAGCCAGGACCTGATCGTGCGTCTCGTCAGTCTTTACGCAACCGCCAAATATGCGGAAGACCAGCTGGCGCAAGCGATCGCGCAGCGTGATGCCTACGCGGAACAGCGGCAGTCGAATGAACGCACGTTCCAGAGAGGCGAAGGCACCCGGACCGAAGTGCTGGAAACCCAGGCGAAATACGACTTGTCTGAAGCGCAGGTACTTGAGGCCCGCGACGCCCTGGTCAATGCGCGCAACGCACTGGCAGCCATGGTCGGCCAGGACATCACCGCACTTGACCCCTTGTCAGACGATTTTCGGGTCAAACCCATGCAGCCAGCCAGCTTCGAGGAATGGAAGGCGATGGCGCTGGCGAATAACCCGGAAATTGCTGCACAGCGCCACGTCGTCGAGGTGGCCCGTGAAGAAATCAACAGGAATCGGGCCGGCCATGTCCCGCGTCTTGACCTGATAGCCAGCGCCAGCAAGAACAGTTCGGACACCATCAACACGTTCAACCAGAACGCGAACGTCCGCAGTATCGGACTCCAGCTGAATATCCCGCTGTATGCGGGTGGTTCTGTCAGCGCGACGACCAGCCAGGCGGTGTCAAATCACGCAAAGGCCCAAGCGGATCTTGACGCGAAGACGAATCAGGTACTGGTTGAGTTGCGCAAGCAGTACAACCTCACCCTGAGCAGCGTGCTGCGGATCGACGCCGCCGTGAAGTCCCTGAGTTCGGCCCGTTTGCTGGTTGACGCAACGCAAAAAAGCGTCAAGGGCGGGCAGCGCACCAATCTTGACGTGCTCAATGCGCAGCAGCTGCTGTTTGAGGCCAAGCGCGACCTGGCGCTGTCCCGCTACAACTATCTGCTTGGCTTTTTGCGCCTGCGTTACTCGGCCGGCTCGCTTGACCCGGCTGACCTGAAAGACATTGCCACATATTTCGTTGCGGACAAGTAAATTCGCGCGGTCTGCGGACGGATTTCAGGGCCGCTGACAACACCTCCCGCGGCGAGCGAACGCCCTCAGGTCGAATGGGCCCGGCCCTTGAACCTGAATTTGGTCTTCATCGCGAAAGTACTCACGCACGCCAAATATCGTCGCCTAGAACTCAAATGAGCGCTGCGAATGGAGCACCGCAAGGCTAATGGGGGTGAGCCCGTGGATTTCCGACCATAACCCCTTCGTCAGCACCCTCAGCCAGCCGCCGCAATCTGGCGCAGTGCCTGCTCGAACACCTCGACCGGCTGACCGCCCGAGATCAAATGCCGGTCGTTGATGATGATGGCGGGTACCGAGTGAATGCCTTGCTGCTGGTAGAACTTCTCGCGCTGCCGCACCTCGCTGGCGTACTCGTCCGAGGCCAGGATTTCCTGCGCACGGATCGCATCGAGCCCCACCTCGCTGGCCAGGCGAGCCAGCACCTCGTGGGAGCCCGGGTTTTCACCGTCGGTGAAATAGGCCTTGAACAAAGCTTGCTTGAGAGCCAACTGGCGCCCCTCTTCTTCGGCCCAATGCAGCAGCCGGTGCGCATCAAAGGTGTTGTAGACGCGGTTGCGCGCATCCATGCTGAAGGTAAAACCCAGGTCCTGCCCGCGTACGCGAATCATCTCGCGGTTGTGCTGCAACTGCGCGGGTGTTGAGCCGTATTTTTCTGTCAGGTGTTCGATGATGTCCTGGCCTTCGGCCGGCATCTGTGGGTTGAGCTCAAAGGGCTGGAAATGCAGTTCGGCCTGGACCTGGTCACCGACCCGGCCCAGCGCGTCTTCCAGCGCCTTCAGGCCAATCACACACCAGGGGCAAGACACGTCGGAAACAAAGTCGATTTTCATTTTTTGGAGTGTCGGTGTGTCCATGGATTGCGTCCTTATGGGTTGGCAGGCGCCTCAATACGGGACGGCCTGGAGCTATAGATATGGAGGATGCTAGGGGATATTCAAGAACCTTGTGGCTCGACCGCCTTTGCGGCTGTCGCCTTGGTGATCCTGAGAGGCTCGCTAATGAAAATCGCGGCTCGATGTACCCAGTCGCCCGAGCAGCGGCGTGAGGTCTTCCAGACGGTGTGCCACCAGGTTGCGGACTGCGCCATAACCTTTGGCGCTGCCGTTTTCTTCGCTGCGCTGCCACACGCCATATACCGCCAACAGGCGTGCGTGCATCACCTCAGCGCGCTGCTTTTCACGCAGTGATTTCCACACAATCACATTCACAGAACCGGTCTCGTCTTCAAGAGTGACAAAGATGGTGCCTTTGGCCGTTTGCGGCTGCTGTCGCACCGTGACAATACCGCAGGCGGCCACCTGCTCACCATCCGGTAAGTCATTCAACTCGCCAGCGCTGAGCAGCCCGCGCCGGGTCAAGCGCGGTCTCAGCAAAGCCACTGGGTGGCGACGCAGGGTAAGACCCGTGGACTTGTAGTCAAAAAGAATGTTTTCACCCTCGGGGGTGTCGGCCAACTCCAGCGCGGCTTCATGGGTGGGCACTGCATTTAAAAGTAGCGGCGCTGGCTTGATGCCCGACGCCTCCCAGACCTGCTGGCGCCGATGGCCAGCCAGCGTCAGCAGCGCATCGGCCGCAGCCAGTGCATTGGTTTCATGCGCGCCCAGCTGCGCACGCAAGGCCATGTCCTGGGCAGTCGTGAATGGCGCTTCTGCCCGCGCAACGACCAGGCGCTGGACCCCTTTTTCAGACAGGCCGGACACCAGGCGCAGGCCCAACCGCACCGCAGGCTGTCCCGACCGGATGCCGGGGTATTGCTGCGACTCCACCATTTCAGTCGCTGCTTCCAGCGTGCAATCCCATTCGCTGTGGCTGACATCCACAGGGCGGACTTCAAGACCGTGCCTGCGCGCGTCCTGCACCAGTTGCGAAGGTGAATAAAACCCCATGGGCTGGGAGTTGAGCATGGCGGCCAGAAAGCAGGCTGGCTCGTGGCATTTGAGCCAGCAGCTCACATACACCAGTTTGGCAAAACTGGCGGCGTGGCTTTCGGGAAAGCCGTATTCGCCGAAGCCTTCAATCTGGCTGAAGATGCGTTCCGAAAAATCGGGCGCGTACCCTTTTTCAATCATGCGGTCCACCAGACGTTTGTGAAAGCGCTGCACCCCGCCCTTGCGCTTCCATGCGGCCATGGAGCGGCGCAAATCGTCGGCCTCGTCAGCGCTGAAGTCCGCTGCAATCATGGCGATCTGCATGACCTGTTCCTGAAAAATAGGCACGCCCAGCGTGCGCCCCAGCGCAGCCCTGAGCTCCGGATATGCAAACTTGATCTCGCCGCCCTTTCGCACCTCTTCACGATTTTTGAGGTACGGGTGCACCATGCCGCCCTGGATCGGCCCTGGCCGGACAATCGCAACTTCCACCACCAGGTCGTAATAGCAGCGCGGTTGCAGGCGCGGCAGCATGGACATC
>JBKJZS010000641.1:0-1679 GCA_046714915.1 Polaromonas sp.
CAGCGTGGTTTTGCCGACGCCGGGCGGGCCCCACAAAATGCAACTGTGCGGCTGGCCTGACTCAAAGGCTATGCGCAGCGGCATGTCTGCACCGAGCAAATGCTGCTGGCCGATTACCTCGCCCAACGTTTGCGGACGCAGGCGCTCAGCCAGGGGGGTATTAGGCGTTCTAGCGCTCAGAGGCTTGGGGTTGCTGGACATGTCTTAAATTTTAGGCGGCGCGTTCATCTGTTGTTCATTTTTTGTTAAGGCGCGGTTCATTTTTGAATCATGAGGCGTGAGCGTTGACGCTGCTGTAGGCACCATGAGCGTCAGCGTGACTGATCAAGGCATTGGCTTGACAGAAGGCGAATCACAAGGCGCTTTTGAGCGCCATTTTCGAGGTGACCGGGCCAGGGAAATGCGGCCAGACGGCGCTGGGCGGGGCTTGTCGATTGCTCAAGCCATCATCAGCGCGCACCGCTGACCAATGTGGTGGATGTGTACATTCGCCGCTTACGCGCAAAAATTGACGAACAAGGCGTTCCGTCTTTGATTCAAACAGTACGCGGTTTGGGCTACAAGATTCAAGAAGCAGCGTAAAAACTATTGCCTCGATATGTCTGCACCGAGAGGCGGCTTGAAAACAAAGTTGGCAGTGCTCAAAGCCGGATTGACCTCAAACGCGCCAAATGCCATGACCGAACGCTGGCCAAAGCTGTCGAGTATTTCAAGCACCGCCAGCTCGCTGCCCTTGACGGTACTCTTGAAGCCCACGGTGATGGTCTGCACCTGACCGTCCTTGGTTTTTGGCGTGGCCTGTACCCATTCGAGGCCGCCCCGGTCGGGCTGGGGTAGCAGGGTGAAATCGGCTTGCAGCGCCTTCAGGTCCGCAGCGGCCGCAATCACGGCGGCCGGGGTGCCGCTCAGGACCTGCGCGAGCTTGCGCGCGGTGACCTGGTTCAGGTCCACGTCGTGCAGCCACAGGGTCTGGCCGTCCGAAACGATACTTTGGTCAAAGGGCTTTGTGTAGATGAACTTGAAACGATTCGGCCGCAAAAATTCAAAGCTGCCGCTGGAGGTTTTGGTTTTGGCGGTTTGCCCATTGCGCGCCGGGCTGGTCACCACCTGGGTGAAGGCGGCACGCCCGCTCTGGGTGTTTTTAACAAAAGCTTCCAGGCTTTCCAGGCCGCTGGCGGTTGTCACCTGGGCGCTGGCAGCCAGGGATAAAAGAGCAAACACGCCGGCCAGCGTGGCCCGGACTGCGCCTGCAAGAAGGCGCTGGGGGGTGAGGGGGGCGAATAGGAAGGTTTGGGTCATGGCAATTTCAGGGGTTGACTCCGCTTGCTGGCTTTTAATATGCATCGAATATGCAATGCCGGTACGACTCCAGCGGCAGGAATAGGTTGCCTGAACAATGTATCGGCCAGGTAAATGGCCTGCTGTCATCCCTCAGCGCGCGCGGGCACCAGAATTTCGCGCTGACCACTGCCCGACATGGCGCTGACCATGCCCGATTTTTCCATCTCCTCAAGCATGCGGGCGGCCCGGTTGTAGCCAATCTTGAGGTGACGCTGCACGAGTGAGATAGAGGCCTTGCGGTTTTTGAGAACAATCTCTACGGCCTGGTCATACATCGGGTCTTTGTCGCCACCGGCCTCACTCAGGTCCCCGCCCAAATCACCGCCTTCCCCATCGGT